>CADBNE010000013.1 GCA_902795975.1 uncultured Erysipelotrichaceae bacterium | reverse complement strand
CAACAAAGTAATTCAATTGGATTAAAATACAAAAATATTGATGTTGATATTGTTCTAGCAAAAGATAACGAAGATGGAAGCATAAAAATAACCTCAAATAAAAAGCAAACTTGGATAGATAGCAATTGTTTAAGACAAATAGATTACATGACAGAGCAAAACAAAAAATACACGACATTTGGGTATAAAAAGTTGATGAAATTATTTAAATATTTAAATAAAGAAGTCCTTAACAATAAAATAAAATCTTATACCCTTGAAATGTTAGTACACCAATGTGTTCCGAACAGCAGAGTTGATTTAAAAATATGGAATGCATTTTCAGAAACTTTAGGAAATATTGCAAAATTAAAAAACATCGATGATATTAAAGATTGCTGTGATTCATCTAAAAAAGGTTATGATGATAAGGATAAAAATGGATTTATATATTTCAAAGATGAAATAAATGAATTATATAAAAAATCACTAGATGCTATAAATGGCGATAGAAAAAAATGGGAAGAAATATTTGGAAGCAGGTTTCCTGAACAACCAGTAAAAAAGGTTGAAAACAATAATCAATATGATAAAAAGCAAACACCATGGTGTTATAAATAATAATGAAAAAATAAATAACGCATTTAAAGTTAATGGATTTAAAGTTATTAACTATATTTATGCTAATGATTGTACTATTTATTATGTTTCAAAGGATTATTCAGAGAAATTTAATATTGATTTTAATGGTAAAATTACATTAGAAGTAAAAGTAAATTTTAATTTCTTTAAATTATTAACTCCATGCTTTTATCCAAGCTTTAAGGAAATCTCAAATATTATTTCAAAAAATGCAGATAACCATATTTATCCAAATGGAAATATCTGTTATGCTCCACCATTAAGGCCTATAAATGAAAAATGGAACTTTATCAACTTTGTTAATGCAGTAGATTCTATGATAAATAATTATTTTTCAAAAGAATATATAGGTATAGGCACTCTTATTGAATTAGACCACGGATTAAAAGGATTAGAACAATATAATAATTTAATTTCAAAAAAAATATTTTAATTTTCAAAAAAATATATTATAATAACATTAGTGAGTGATATTTATCATATCACTAGAGAAAGAGTTGTAGATATCTACGACACTCGCTCCATTAAAAATTAACATCGATTAAATCGATGTTTTTTTGTGCAACAAACAGAATTTAACACGTATAATAGTTCTTACTACTTTTAAAACTTACTATATCAATTGCGCAACATCCAATATGTTGTAATATAAATTTTTTACAACATTAATCTAATACTAAAAAATTGTATTAAACCATAAAAAAAGTAGCGCTTGCTACTTTTTTTATTTAACTAATACTTTTTCTTTTTCATATGGTTTAAATTCAAAATTTAAATAAGTATATATTCCGCCTCTAGGTAATTTTAAATAATTATTTATATCTTCATTAGCTTGCATAGATACATCACTAATTCTACTTATATTTCCATCAACTAATACTAATGGATTAATATATCTTGTTTTAGCATATAGATTTACACAATATTTATTATCTACATAATCTTCACTTTCATATACTTCTGTATTATTTTGAAAATTAATAAATGCATTTTTTAAATAACTATCTTCACAATTTAAGAATAAATTAATAATATCATTTTCAGATAAAGTATATAAATCATCTATAGTTAAATAACCTTTATTATTCATTGATTTACACATATCTGCTAAAAACTGCATATTAGTTCTATCTTTACTATTAATCCATTCAGGCCATAAATTAGATACAATATGAATATATTCTTCACATACTTCTTTATCTTTAAATGCTAACTCATCTATTCCATCTTCATTTTTAACAATCACTATATTATTATACATTTTTCTAATATTATCTAGGTTCCATACTCTATGAAATGTTAATCCTGATGAGAATGTATATTCAAATCTATCTGCAGATAATTTAGGTGTTTTATTATCTGCTATTGGATATAATTTATAATCATTTACTTCTTCTAATTTAATACCATCTCTATTAAGCAGATTCATTATCTCTCTAGAGTTTCTTATTATATCTGTAGTTCTTTCTTCTATACTTTCTTGAGTTTCACTATCACCATTCATAAAATCTATGCAATGTTTAAATGCTGGTGTTGCTATATCATGAAATAAACCTGCTAAAGTTTGTTTTTTATCATGTGTAAAATTCCATATAATAAGTGCTACTCCTACACTATGATCTAAATTAGAATACCAATATTCTACATTGTAACATCCTGAATAATCCAAACCACAACTTAAACTTATTTTACTTATTCGTTGCATCTCTTTAGTATCAATATATTCTAATAACCATTCTGGAAATTCAGGTGATAATATACTAAAATATTCTCTTACTTCATCATTTAAACTATCTAAATATTTGTTCATAATTACTCTCCTAACACAATATATTTATTATACTATAATACAAATAAAAAGTCTTTAAAAATAAAGACTTTTTACTTTATTAGAACATATTGATTTTTTTCATTATAATACATTTTATATATTATTTCATGATACTATCTCTTTTTAACTTCTTCTTTTATAAATTTAATAAATTCATCTATTGGTAATATATTAGATTCATCACTATTATATTTTCTATAACTTATTAAATTATTATCTCTTTCATTATCTCCTATTATAACTATATATGGATTTTTCATTTTATTACTATTCATTATTTTTTTATTTAATCTTTCATCACTATCATCTATTGATACTCTTATATCTTCACTATCTAATAATTCATATATCTTTCTAGCATATTCCTCATGATATTTCATATTTATTGGCACAATATTTACTTGTACTGGTGATAGCCATAATGGTAATACTCCTTTAAATTGTTCAAGTAATAATACTAAAAATCTCTCATATGAGCCTAATACTGCCCTATGAACCATTACTGGTATTTGTTTATTACCATTTTCATCAATATAAAATAAATTAAATCTTTTAGGAGTAGCAAAATCTACTTGTACAGTTGGTATTTGTATTTCTCTTCCTAATGCATCTTTAAACATAAAATCTAATTTAGGACCATATAGTGCTGCTTCTCCTTCACATCTTTTAGCATCTAGTCCTAATTCATCTGATATTTCTTGTAGCATTTTTTCACATAAATCCCAATCTTCACTATTACCTATATATTTTTCTGGATGAGAATAATCTCTTACTGACAATGATACCCAATGATTTTCCCATAATCCCATTCTAGAATAAAAATCCTTAATTAAATTGCACATATTAATTATTTCTTGTTTAACCTGATCTATTCTACAAAATGAATGACCATCTTCTACTGTAATAGCATATACTCTTGATAAACCTCCTACAGCGCCTTGTAATTCTGCTCTATATTGCTTATCTGATTCCATATATCTAATTGGCAAATCTTTATAACTTCTTATTTTTGATGCATATATTTGGGCATGATGTGGACACTGAACT
>CADBNE010000012.1 GCA_902795975.1 uncultured Erysipelotrichaceae bacterium | reverse complement strand
TCTGCTGTTATTAAATGTCTTATATATGCTCTAGTATAATGTTTACAAGCATAACAATCACAGCCCTCTTCTATTGGAGTAAAATCTTCTTTAAATTTAAAGTTCTTAATATTAATTTTACCATGTCTAGTAAATGCATTTCCATGGCGTGCTAAACGTGTAGGTAACACACAATCAAACATATCTACGCCACGCATAACTCCTTCAATAATATCTATAGGATCTCCTACTCCCATTAGATATCTAGGTTTATCACTAGGTAAATATCTAATAGCATCATCTACCATTTTATACATAGTTGGCTTATCTTCACCTACACTAGTACCACCGATTGAATATCCATCAAAATTCATTTTAACAGTTTCCTTAGCACTATATTCCCTTAAATCAGTATATGCTCCACCTTGTACTATACCAAACAAAGACTGATTTTCATTTTTATGTGCATCTAAACCTCTTTTTGCCCATCTTAATGTTCTTTCAGTACTAGCTTTTGTATATTCATAATCTTCAGGATATGGAATACATTCATCAAATGACATAGCTATATCGCTATCTAATTTATTTTGTATTTCAATAGATAACTCTGGAGTTAAAAATAATTTTTTACCATCTATATGACTTTTAAAATGTACTCCTTCTTCTACTATATCTTTCTTTTTATTTTTAGCTAAAGAAAAAACTTGAAATCCTCCACTATCAGTAAGAATTGGACCATCATAATTCATAAATTTATGTAATCCTCCAGCTGCAGCAACTATATCTTCCCCTGGTCTTAACCATAAATGATATGTATTTGAAAGTATAACAGCACTTCCTGCTTCCTTTAATTCTTCTGGAGATAAAGTTTTTACTGTTGCTTGTGTTCCAACAGGCATAAACATAGGAGTATCATAAGAACCATAATTAGTATGTAATATACCTAATCTAGCCTTACCACAAGTATCTTTTAATTCATATTTTATTTTCATTTAATCACATCCATAACGTATAAATTATACTATATATTTAATATAATTTCTATATTTAAAAAATTATCTTGTTTTTCTCCAAGATAAAATCTTCTTTTTTACATGTTCTATAACATTTTCAGTACAAGTAGGCTCTACATTAGCTCTTTCAATAACTTTATGAATAACACTATTTCTAACAGCATGATTATCTATTGCTTCATTATCCATTATAATGTTTTTATCACTATCTGTATTAAAATAATCATCTGAACTATCTATTATTAATAAATTATTTTCTAGTGCTAATTCTATCAATTTTTTTACCTTTCTAGGATCATATACATATTGATTATTTATTCTTTTAAAAGGTATAGCTATACCTACTATCTTATCAATAGATATACATGTTTTTACTTGCCATTCATCTTTTAAATCACTAAATCTTATATTTGAATTATTAACATCTAATAAGAAATTCTTATATTCTTCAGAATACTTTTCTTTTTCTTCATCATTCTTACAATCAATTACTTTAATAGCATCTACATCATCATCTATAATTGCACAAAATCCGTCTTTTATAAATATTTTAAATGCACTATTACATTTACAAGAATATATATTTGGTTTACAAATACTAATATAATCTAATCCATTATATCCATATGTAGTATTATATAATTTTCTACTTGTTTTTATATTTTGTTCCTTTATTAATCTTCTACATTTTATTTCTTTTGTTTGTAATATACTAATTAAATTGTCTAAATCTGTACCATGATAAAAATACTTACTCACAAAATCACCAAATATATAATATAACATTTTATATTTTTTGTAAAATATTTTTTAATATATTAATAGTACTATACAAATTCATTCTATGAGCACCTTTAACATATATAACATCATAATTATTATAATCTATATTACTTATATATTTATTTAAATTATCTATACTTTTGAAATATATATCACAATCTAACATTTTACTATAATTACCTAATCCTATTAAAAATATATTATTTTTATTATTTATATATTTATTTAATTTTTTATATATACTATTTTTCATATTACCTAATTCTAACATATCACCTAATATTATTAATTTTTTATTATATTTATCTAAACTATCTATTCCACTAATAACTGATTCATATGATGCATTATAAGTATCATCTATCAATGTAATATTATTATACTTTGTAATACTCATTCTAGAATTATCTATATTATAATTACTAACTATTTTATATACTTCTTCTATATTTATATTTAAATATTCACATACTCTAAATACTAAATAATAATTCATAGTAAAATGTTTAATATTACATAAATAATTATAATTATTTAAATATACTTTTATTCCTTCTTGCTTATTTAATAATTTATCTTCTCCATTTAAAAATAATAAACCGCCTATACTTAATTTTTCCTTTAAAGTATTATTTATATTTTTAAAATTACCTATATGAGAATAACCTATATTAGTAATAATAGATATATTTGGTTTAGCTATATCACTAAGGTATTTTATCTCTCCTAAGTGATTACTACCTAATTCTAATACTACATACTTATAACTATTATCAAGTTCTAATAAAGTACTAGGTACTCCTATATGATTATTTAAACTTCCCTTAGTACTTAATACTTTATACTTAGTAGATAATATATATGTAAGTAATTCTTTAGTAGTTGTTTTACCATTACTACCTGTAATTCCTATTATAATTCCATTATAATTACTACGTATATATTTAGCTATTATACCTAATACTTTAATTGTATCTATAACTTTAATTATATATACTTTATCATTTACATAATTGATATCAGTAATAACCACTTTACAACCTCTATTTATAGCATCATCAATATATTTATATCCACTATTTATAGTTATAAAAACATCATTATTATTTATTAATCTACTATCTATTCTTACTTTATTAATTTTAAAATCATCTATCTTATCTTTAATATCTAATAAATTTAAAATATCAGATAAAAGCAAAATATCACCCCGAAAAAAAATGACTAATCCATATATTTAGTCATTTGTTTCATCATTTGATTTACTTGTTTTTGACTTGGTGTTCTACCCATTTGTGTCATCATTGCCTTAATCATTTGTTCATTTATCGGAGGATTCTTCTTTATTTCCTTTTTCATATAATTACGTGCGATAAAGAAACCAGCAACTCCTCCAATTATTACTCCTACAAGTACTTGTAATAAATCTATTAATAATGGCATTATTATCCCTCCATAGAAATTATTTTACTAAATAATGACTAAAAATACAAGATATACTACATTATATGTCATTATTTTTTAATTATTACTACTTATTATTTCAAATACTCTATCTCTTACATTTTTATAACTGAAATTCATTTTATCTAAAACTTCATCTTTAGTACCACTATATCCAAAATTATCTATAGTTATATATTTTATATTATTATTAGATATTCTATTCCATCCAAACATACTACCAGCTTCAATAACAATTACTTTAGCACTACTTGGTATAACTCTTTCTTTATATTCATTATCTTGTTCTAAATATAATTCAATACAAGGCATACTTACAATACTAAATTTAGTATATCCATTTTTAAGTAATTCTACACCTATATTTCTAGCATATGATAATTCATATCCTGTAGCAACTATTACATATTCAATATCATTATTCATTTTAAAATATGTATATCCACCTTTAGTACTACCTATAATACTAGTATTATCATGTCCCATAGACTCTACTCTACTTAATACTAATGTACTAGGATTATGATTAGAATTTAATATTGCATTCCAACAACCTTGTAATTCTTTAGAATCAGCTGGTCTATATAATTTCATATTAGGTATTGATCTTATCATAGCCATTTGTTCTACTGGTTGATGTGTTGGTCCATCTTGTCCAATATTAATAGAATCATGACTATATATATAAGTAACAGGTAAAGACATCATAGCACTCATTCTCATAGCTGGCTTTAAATAATCAGAAAAGCTTAGAAAAGTAGAACAATATGGTTTAAGATTAACGAGCGCTAAACCATTACTTATAGCACCCATAGCATGCTCTCTAACACCATACCATATATTATTACCATTAAAATCTTTAGAATTAATATCTTTCATATCTGTAAGTAATGTTTTAGTTGTACTACCTACATCAGCACTTCCACCAATAAATGTTTTAATATTTTTTGATAAATAATCCATAAATAATATATTACTATCTCTTGTTGCTTCAACCTTTTTATCATCAATATTAAATTTTTTATCTAATAAATTATAATTAAACTCATTATTGAATACATATTTTGATAATTCTTTATTATTTTCTATATCCATATTATTATAATCTTTATATTGATTATTAGATTTATAATATTTATCATTTACTCTATCGCCAATATAAGTTCTCATATTGTTCAAGCATTCTTCATTATAATAAAATGGTTCATTTGGAACCCCTAATTTATTTTTTAGTTGTTCTAAATCTTCTTTACTTAATACTCCACCATGAGCTTTATTAGTACCCTCTAAAAGTGAACCATCACCTATTTTAGTTTTAACTTCTATTAATACAGGATGACTACTTTCTTTAGCCTTAGTAATTGCCTTATTAATATCATTAATATTATTTCCATCTTTTACAAGGAAAGTAACCCAGCCTAATGCTTCAAATCTTAATCTAACATTTTCAGTAAATGATTTAGTAGTATCTCCATCTAAAGAAGTATTATTAGAATCATATAAAACTATTATATTATCTAAATTCAAAGTACCAGCAAGTGATACTGCTTCATAAGAAATACCTTCCATTAAATCTCCATCACCTACTAATGAATATACATTATAATCAATTAAACTCTCATTATTATTTATTCTATATCTTTCTTTTAATATTTTTTCTCCTAAAGCCATTCCTATTGCCATAGCAATTCCTTGTCCCAATGGTCCTGTAGAACAATCAACTCCTGGAGTAACATTAACTTCAGGATGACCAGGAGTAATACTTGAAATATGTCTAAATTGTTTTAAATCATCTAATGAAATATTAAATCCTGACATAAACAATGTTGAATATAAGAGTGCTGAACCATGTCCTGCTGACATAACAAATCTATCTCTATTAAACCAATTTGGATCAATTGGATTAACATTTATATGATTTTTATATAATGTATATAATATAGGAGCACTAGATAATACTATTCCAGGATGTCCAGAACCTGCACTAGTAATCATATCAAGCGCTAAAGATTTTATATTAGAAATAATAACTGAATCATTCATACTATCCCTCTATTCTTTAAATATTATACCACCCATATATATTATTTTAAACAAACAAATGTTTGACAACAATACCTTGTTATGATATTATTAAATTAGTAAGGAGGATTTATGGAAAAACTAACAAAAAGACAAGAAGATACACTAAAATATATTAAAGAATATATAGTATCACATGGATATCCACCAACAGTAAGAGAAATTGCTACTGAATTAAATGTATCATCACCTGCTACTGTTCAAACACATTTAGATAGATTAGCAGATAAAGGTTATATAAAAAAAGGTTCTAATAAGAATAGAACAATTGAATTAATGGTAGATAATGAATATAGTAAATCTACTGATAGTGTTATAGATGTACCATTACTAGGTAAAATTACAGCTGGATCGCCTATTGAAGCAATAGAGAATCCAGATGAATATTTCTCATTGCCTGCTCAATTAGTACCAAGAAAAAAAGAAGTATTTACACTTCTTGTAGATGGTGAATCAATGATTGAAGCTGGAATATTAGATGGAGATATAGTTATAGTTGAAAGAGCTAATACTGCTCGTAATGGAGAAATAGTAGTTGCTATGACAGAAGATAATGAAGTAACACTTAAAACATTTTATAAAGAAACAGATCATTTTAGATTACAACCTGAAAATAGTACAATGGAACCTATTATATTAAATAATGTATTTATATTAGGTAAAGCTATAGGACTATATAGAAAAATATAAAAATTACAAGATTATTTTCTTGTAATTTTTTTTACTTTAACTATTAAGTTATCATCTTCTATAAATGGATCACTTAATATTTCAATATTATTATATATTTCATTCAATACATAAAATGTGTGAACTAATCTTTCGGTTTTATTCTTACTTATTATATCTTCTTTATCAGCTACTTTATCATATACATCTTTAACTTGTATATATACTTGATCATATTCAGTAATTTTACCCTCTTCTATTTTTTTATTTAAAGTTTCTAAATTATGTTTATAGTCTTCACTCATACTTATATGATAATCATAATTAAGTAATTGTAACAATGGAACTTTAATATCATATATACCATTTAATTCCAATAATTTAATAAAAAACTTAAGAGATAAAATAAATTTATAATTAACATATTTATTTCTATATACTCTTTTAACACTTGTTAAAGAATTTTCAACTATCTCATCATTATATATGTTTCCTTTAGGATTTTGTATAGCATATAAATAACATACTTTCTTATTATCTTCATCTATTACATCAAAATATATATGTGGAAGATATACTTTTTTATCCTTATTTCTTTCAATATATAATTCTACTTTTCTATTTGTTTCATACCAAGGAGAAGTAACTATTATATTATATTTAACTTCATAATCTAAAAAATCACATAAATATTTTGGCTTATAATAATCTGGTGAAAAATAATTTGTAGGTTCAAAATAATTACTTTTACTAAACTCTATTTGTTTTCTTAAAAATTTATAAATATCACTATATTCATTAGGAGACATTCTAAGCCACACAGCATCTAAATATTTATATGAAAAGCTAGAATAATCATCTACTTCTTTCTTTATTGAAACATATAATTCATATAATAAATCTGTAAACTTAATAATATCATCTACATATATATAATATATTTGTTCATCCCTTTTATTATTATATTCAAATAAATTATTATTTAGTATATTTATAATTTTATCAATAGAATCATTTTGTAAATAAAATGGATAAAATTCTGATCTATTGTTTTTTGCTAAATATTCTAAGTATTCTATATCCTTTTTAGAAAAAACAAACTTAACTGTATGAGGATAAACACTATTATAATCATTTTCTACTAATCCACCACTAAATACAAAATAACATATTAAATCTATTTTTCTTATATCAGTTATTTCCATACAATCCCCTCAATATATGTATTATACAAAAAAATATTTTTAATAGCAAATAAAAAGTACCCATAAGGTACTCTATTGATTATTATTAGGATTACTTCCAAATATTGAAAGAGATGATCCATCAATAACATCATTATATGCATATTCACTATTATCAGTATTTTCTACTGGATTATTCTCTAATGGTTTTAATTCACTTATATTAGCATTAAAACTATTAGTATCTATTTGTTTTGAATAATCATTTTCAATATTTACTGGTTGTCCTGCATATGGATTATATTGTATCTCAGTTGATGTTGGAATCAAATTTGGTTCTTCTTGAATATTATTGTCATAATTTATTTTATCAGAAGGTAATGCTTTTGCTTCTTCCAAAAATTTGCTTTGTCCAATATCATTTTGAAAATTATCATCTGAATAAACTATTAATATTTCAAGTGCTAAAGAAAGTTGTCTTTTATCATTTGGATTTAAATCTTTCAAATTACTATTTTGTTCAAATCCCATTAATTCATTTATAACTTCGTTTTTTGTTTTCTTTACCTTAGTAGGAATAACTTTAAATGAAGAACTATAATCTTGCCCTTCTTTATAAAGAGAAAACTTACAATTATACTTTGTATTAACAATATTTAAAGCACTTGGTAAATACTTTCTAATTTTATCTTTAAATTTAGAATCAAAATCTGTTCTCTTCTTATCATTTTGATCTACACCATTTAAATTAAACTCTTGTATACCATCATAATAATTTTTTAAATCTCTCAAATATAATTCAACATCTTCAAACATACTATTTATATAAGTCTACTGGGTAGACTCCCCTTTCTATTTCTGATTCTATATAATCTTTTACACTTTGTAAATCTTCTTTATAAGTTACACCTTTCCATACAGCATGATTTGGAACTACCTCACATGATATATCACCTTTTTTAATATGATCAAATATTAAATCAGGAATAACAAATTCGGCTTTTTCTAAATTATCCTTATGACTTCTTAAGAATGCCTCTAAATCATTTCTTAAAATTGGATATAAGTTTGGATAGAATACAAACATATTCATAGAAACTGTTGTATCATCTGTTACCTTGAATGGTTCACTTCCATCAAGTGGAGATGCTAAAACACCATCTTCTACTCTTTCACAATTAGATTCAATTAATTTAACTAAATTATTTCCTTCAGTTTGACATACTCCTCTTTTTACAGCTCCATTTTCAGTTAAAGTATTACCAACTTTATATCCTATTAAACCATAATTTGTTTCATTACTATTATTTTTAATAAATTCACTAGCACACATAAATGCTTCTCTACCATAGAAATCATCTGCATTTATTATTATAAATGGTTCTGAAACTGCTGTTTCTGAGAAAAGAATAGCATCAACTGTTCCTAATGGTTTAACTCTTCCTTCAGGTAAAGAAATATCGCTTGGAACATGACTAAAATCTTGAAATACATATTCAGCTTTTATCTTTCCTTCAATTCTTTTTCCTATAGTATCTCTAAATATATCATAATTTTCTTTTTTTATTATAAATACTACTTTATCAAATCCTGCTTTAATAGCATCATATATTGAATAGTCAATTATAAATTCTCCGTTTGGTCCTACAGGTTCAATTTGTTTTAATCCTCCAAATCTACTACCCATTCCTGCTGCCATAATTACTAATGTCATTTTTATACCTCCTAATTATATAAGTTCATTGGATATACTCCATTACTTATTTCACTTTCTATATACTCTTTTAATTCATCCATATCTTCTTTGTATGTAATTCCCTTCCAAATAGAATGATTTTCAATTACATCACATGTTATATCATTATTTTTTATATGTTCAAATACAACGCTTGGCAAGAAGAATTCATCATTTAATAAATTTTTTGAATTATTTAAAAATTTATTAAAATCTTCTTCTAAATACTTAAATATTGTAGGATAGAAAACAAATAAATTCATTGATGCTACTGTATCAGCCTTAACTTTAAATGCATCACTACCATCTAATGGAGTAGCTATAATATCATTATCTACTACTTCAATACTAGATTCAATAAGTCCTACTAACCTATTATTCTCTATACTACATACTCCTCTTTTTACTGAACCATTTGATGCTAATGTCTTACCTATTTCATAACCAACTAAGCCATAATTATATATATTATCATTATTATCTTTTATAAAATTATATGCTCTTATATATCCTTCTCTACCATAGAAATCATCAGCATTTATAATTGCAAAAGGTTCATTTACAATATTCTTACAACATAAAATTGCATGTCCTGTACCCAATGGTTTTACTCTAGTTTCTGGTATCATAATATTACTTGGTACATTACTAAAATCTTGAAATACATATTCAACATTTATTTTTCCTTCTATTCTTTTACCAATAGTATTTCTAAATAAATCATAATTTTCTTGCTTTATTATAAATACTACCTTAGTAAAACCAGCTTTAATAGCATCATATATTGAGTAATCAATTATAAATTCTCCATTTGGTCCTACAGGTTCAATTTGTTTTAATCCACCAAATCTACTACCCATTCCTGCTGCCATTATAACTAATGTCACTATATTCCTCCTAACATTATTTCAGGTTTAATCTTTGTATTATCCTTTTCATATGTTTTATAAAGCGCTAATACTTTATCATCATTATCTATAAATACAATTTCATTAACCCCAAAACAGTTTTCAATAATTTTACCATTTAAAATATCTTTTTTCAATGATTCATCAACTTTTTTCATTTCAAAATCTTTTAATAATTCTTTAACAGATACTAAATCATTAAGTTTTAATTCATCAATTGTCTTACAAGAATCAATACTAATATTACCTAATTTAGTTCTTCTTAAATTACTCATTATACCTATGGTATTAAGTCTAGTTGCTATATCATTAACTAATGCTCTAATATAAGTTCCTTTACTTACAGCTACTCTTATGCTAAACACTTGTTTATTATTTACTAAATTAATATCACTTATTAATTCAATATCATCAATTCTTACAATTCTTTTAGGTAATTCTACACTTTCACCATTTCTAGCATATTCATATAATTTCTTACCATTTACTTTTACAGCAGAATAAATAGGTACTTCTTGTTCATACTCGCCTTTAAAACTATTTAAAACATTTATTACTTCTTCTTTTGATACAGAAGTATTCTCTTCTTCTAAAATATTTCCTTCTCTATCATATGTATCTGTTTTTATACCTAAAGTAATTTCTGCTTCATATACTTTATTATCACAAGTTAATAAACTAACTAATTTAGTTGCTTTACCAACACATACAACTAAAACACCTGTTGCTAAAGGATCAAGTGTTCCTGTATGTCCTACCTTATTTGTTTCAACTTTTTTTATTATTTCATTTACTACATCTCGACTAGTACAATTCATTTCTTTATCTATAAAAAAAGCTCCATTCATATGAATCACCAATATAATTATAACAAAAAAGTTACTTCATTAAAAGTAACTTTACTTAATTAGTTAAGTGCTGAACCACATTCAACGCAGAACTTTGCACCATCAACTGGTGTAGCTCCACATTTTGGACATTTCTTTGGTTCATCAACTGGAGCTGGTGTTCCACAATTAGAACAGAATTTACCAACTAGTTGAGCACCACAACTTGTACAGAATTTAGCACCTGGTGTTTGTGTAGCTGCTATTCCGCCTTGAAATTGTTGTTGTTGAAATTGTTGAGTTTGGAATTGTTGTGGTTGAAATTGTTGTGGTTGTGGTTGAAATTGATTGGCTCCATTAGTATAAGCTACTGGAGATTGACCACCATTAAAGTTATTCGCACTCATATTCATCATACCTAATCCCATAATTCCTGTAGCTGCTCCATTTTCATTAGTAGCAGCACCTTCTAATGCATTAGCTGTTGCATCAACCATACGTCCTGCTGCCATATCTTGATTACTATAGAATCTTGAATCAGCAAATTTTTCAATTCTTTCATTTGATTTATCATCAGGTACTGGTGTATCAAGTGCAACAGAAACAACTTCCATACCTCTTAATTCTTTCCATTTTTCATCTAATGCATCATTCATATATTCAGCTATTCTAGCTTGTTCATTAGTTAAATAACTATACTTAATACCATCAGATGCACATCTACCAATAGCACCAGCTATACAAGTTAAGAACTCAGCATTAGCTTGTTCCATTAATGTACCTTTAGTATAAACATCTGTAATATTACCTACTACATTATTAAAGAATACTAATGGATTAGAAATCTTAAATGTATAACTTCCATGATATTTAATTCTTATATCATGATATATAGGATCATCATATGGAATTGGTGATGATGAACCAAATCTATTTCCAAATATTTCTTTTACATTTATATAATAAATAGCTTGTTCTTTAGCAGCTTGTCCATTATATGTAAATCTTTGCCATGCTTCTTTAAATACTGGACCAAATTGTCCTGCAAATAAAGATGGTGATGATGAAGCATCAAAAGTATAAATACCTTCTTCTGCTGTAGCATCTAATATTTTTCCAGAATCAAAAATTACTGCTACTTGTCCTGGACTAACTTGAATTCTACTTTTATTACTAATTTGTTTTGATTTAGTTGTTTTTTTAACAACTAAAGTATTATCATCCATGCTATCACATGAAATATAATCTTCCCATTGATCTGCTAATGTTGAATTAACAGCATCTACTGCGGCTTTTATTAAACCCATAATTAAACCTTCCTTCTAATATTCCTTATATGAGCTAAATGCCCATCCTTTTACATTTATATCTTTATATATTTTAAATATTGCTGTTCCACAATAACTACAGCTTTCTTGTTTTAAACTTCTAATTGGTGCTCCACAATTTGGGCAATTTAACCCAACTACAGTTCTATAATAAGTATCATCTATAGCAGTTTCATCATATATATAAATAAAATTACATGTATATGCTGTCTGCATTTTTCTTTTAGAATCAACTATCTTTTTTCCATCCTTTTCTTTAGTATAATAATATTCAACTGCTGTATCAACTGTTATAGTTGCTACACCATTTTCTTTAGTATAATAACGAATAGTAAATTTATGAAATTTAATATCACTAAAATTTACTTTTATAGAATTACTTTCATAATCATCTATAGCATTAGAAATAATACCTTTTAAAAGTGGTATCTTATCTAATGATTCTTTATTACCTGTAGATAATGCATTAAATATAATACTTAAAGATTCCTCTGTTTTTCTAAATATTAAATCTTTATCAAACTCAGGAAAATCAGCAGCAATTTTAGGTACCATTAAATTTGTCATTCCAGATATCGTTTTAGGTGTTGCTTCAATATCATTCATACAGCCAATAACTTCTTTAACGTCTTCTTTATTTATTCCAACTTCTCGAGCAAATTTTTTTGCTTTATAAACAAGGACAATAGCAACTATTGCAGCAAAGAATAACATGCCTGCAATAATTGCTATAAAAGTTGCTCCCCATGACATCATCTTAATCTACGTCCACACATTACACACATTGGTTGTCCTGGTTTAATCGCAAATCCACATTGTGGACAAACATTTGCTCTACCACCATTTCTAAGTGATTCACTTGATGTTGGTCTAAGTGCATTACCACTTGTACCAAATATTGACATTGGATTAGCTCTTAATGCTGGATTAGTTGGTTGTTGAACTTGAACCCTTTCCTTCTTTTGAAATAAATATTCATCTTGAGTATCATTTATAAATTTACCTTGTACTCTCGGTTGAACTGATACCTGTTGTGCTCTTGACTCTTCATTTGGTCTTAATAATGGAGCTCCATTATTATTAAATACTGCTGCACCATTTTGCATTTGTTGTGGTCTCATCCCTGGCGCTGGTCTTCCTTGTGGCATTGGTACACCTTGTTGTGGCCTCATTCCTGGCACTGGTCTTCCTTGTGGCATTGGTCCACCTTGTTGTGGCCTCATTCCTGGTACTGGTCTTCCTTGTGGTCTTGGTGTACCTTGTCGTGGTCTCATTCCTGGCGCTGGTCTTCCTTGTGGTCTTGGTGTAACTTGTTGTGGTCTCATTCCTGGTACTGGTCTTCCTTGTGGTCTTGGTCCACCTTGTTGTGGTCTCATTCCTGATGTTGGTACTCCTTGTTGTACCGCATTACCACCTTGTGGTGCTAATAAATCTGGTTTAACCATATTAATTTGTTGTTTTGGCTGACTTTGTACTGGAACTTTTCTGTTTTGAATATTTCTTTTAACAACTTTTTTGCCAACAGGTAAAACAGTTGGCTCTGCAATATCTATACTGACTAAGTCTTCTTTACTAACTTCTGGTATTTCTTCAACTTCTTCTATATATTCTTCAGGTTCTTCCTCACTAATTTCAAAACTTGGAGCATCAGCAATAAATGATTCCAAAATTTCATCTTCGCTTTTAGCTTCTACTTTTTCTGATTCCTGTACTAATTCTTCAGGTTTTACATTATAAATTTCATTATAATCAAATGTATATCCATCTTTAGAAGGAAAATCTGGTTTTTCATCATCTGGAGATTTTATTGGAGGTGTTAAGCTTTGAATATCTTCCTCCGGATCAATAACTATTGATTCTATCATTTCTGTTGAATTTTGATCTTCGATTGGTGCTACTGGAATATCCATCACTGGCTCCTCAACTTTAGGAATTTCTTCAGTAATTGGTTCAACTTCAATTGGGGCTTCTTCTACTTTAGGTAACTCTTCTATTGGTGCTACTGGAATATCCATCACTGGCTCCTCAACTTTAGGAATTTCTTCAGTAATTG
>CADBNE010000011.1 GCA_902795975.1 uncultured Erysipelotrichaceae bacterium | reverse complement strand
GAAGTTAAATGGTTATCTTTTGATGAATTTAAAAAGCTATTCTATTCTGATGAATTTGTAAGATTTGATGATGAATATAGAGAAATTGTTGTAAAAACGTTAAGTAAAAAACTAATATAAAAGGAGTTGATCCAAATGAATGAAAATAAGACTAATATAAATTGGTATCCAGGTCATATGGCTAAAACAAAGAGATTAATATCAGAAAGTATTAATTTAATAGATGTAGTATATGAGGTAGTAGATGCTCGTATGCCTTATGCATCTAAAATAAAAGATATAGATAATTATATAAAAGATAAGCCAAGAATAATGATTATGACTAAAATAGATTTATGTGATATGGAAGAAACTAAGAAGTGGAAGACATATTATGAGAATAAAGGCTATATAGTATATATGACTAATTTAGAGGCTAATACTAGTTTAAAACCATTAATGAGTTTAACAGATAAAATAATGGAAGAAAAAAATATAAATAGAGAAAACAAAGGTATGACTAAAAGAAAGACTAGAGTATTAGTAGTAGGTATTCCTAATGTAGGTAAATCTACTTTAATAAATAGATTAGTTGGTAAGAAAGTATCTAATGTAGGTAATAAACCTGGTGTTACTAAACAACTTAACTGGATAAGAATTAGTGATACTTTAGAACTTTTAGATTCTCCAGGAATATTATGGCCTAAATTAGATGAAGAAACTGTAGCTTATAATTTAGCAAGTTTAACTGCTATTAAAGAAGAAGTATTACCTATAGATAGTGTAGTATATTATATATTAAGAACATTATATAAATATTACCCTGAAAAATTATTAAGTAGATATAATATAGATTATGAAATAAATGATGATAATTATGAAGATACTTTAATAAAGATAGGTAGTAAAAGGGGATGTCTAGTTAAAGGTGGATGTGTAGATTACGATAAAGTATATATTGTTATATTAAATGATATTAAGAATGGACTAATTAGTAATATAACATTTGATAGGTGTAATAATGAATAATCCTGCATATATTAATTCTTTAGCACTAGCTTATTTAGGTGATAGTATATATGAAGTATATGTTAGAGAATATTTATTAAAAAAGAATATAGTAAAAGTAAATGAATTACAAAAAAATGCAGTAAAATATGTAAGCGCGAAAGGACAATGTAAATACTTAATGAGTATGATAGAAAGCAATTTCTTAAGTGAAGATGAACTAACTATTGTAACTCGTGCTCGTAATCATAAATCGCATACTAGTCCTAAAAATACTGATATAGTTACATATAAATATTCTACTGGGTTTGAAGCATTAATGGGATATTTATATTTAAGTGATAAAAAAAGTCGTATTGATGATATAATGAATTATATATTTAATTTAGATTAAGAGGTGATGTTATGTACGTATTTGGACGTAATGTAGCAGAAGA
This sequence comes from uncultured Erysipelotrichaceae bacterium, assembly GCA_902795975.1. The sequence goes on along the minus strand of CADBNE010000011.1, from coordinate 5,946 downwards.
ATATTTATCTGAGGATAAAAAAATAAATAAAATATATTTATTAGATAGTTTTAATGATAGAGATATATTAGATAAAATAAATAGAAAACAAATTAAAGTACAAAGATTAACTAAAATAGATATGAATAAAAAAGTATCTGGTGTACATCAAGGTATAATATTAGATGTACCTGATTATAAGTATGCTAGTATTGATGAAATATTAGATAAGGAAAGTGCTTTAGTAGTTATATTAGATCATATAGAAGATCCTCATAATTTTGGCGCTATTATAAGAACATGTGAAGCTACTGGTGTAGATGGAATTATTATTCCTGATGATAGATGTTGTGATGTAAATGGTACTGTAGTTAAAACAAGTGTTGGTACTACTGAAAAAGTAAAAATTATTAAAGTTAAAAATTTAGTTAATACTATTGAGAAAATGAAACAAAATGGATATTGGATATTTGGTACTGATATGGATGGAGAAGATTATAGAAAGTTAGACTATAGAGGTAAGAGTGCTATTATATGTGGTAATGAAGGTAGTGGTATGGGAAGATTAGTTAGAGAAAAATGTGATTTTATAGCTAGTATTCCTATGCAAGGAACTGTTAATAGTTTAAATGCATCTGTAGCAACTGCTGTAGTTATATTTGAAGCTGTTAGAATAAGAGGTTTATAATATGAATTATTCTGATTTGAATGATAATGAACTAATCTATTATATAAATGAAAATAATGAAGAAGCTAATAATATAATTATAAAAAAATATGAACCATTAATTGCTTCTATAGCAACTCGTATTATTAAGAATTGTCCTTATTTAGGACTTGAAAAGAATGATTTGATACAAGAGGGTATGATAGGTTTAAATCATGCTATAGGGTATTTTAATGAGCAAAAAGATATAACTTTTTATACTTATGCTAAAACATGTATAGAAAGAAGATTGATTAGTACAGCAATTTCAGCTCAGAGGTTAAAACATAAAAATTTAAATGATTCAATTTCTTTTGATTCTGATGATGGAACTTTAGAATTTATATTAAAGGATGAATCTTCTAATCCTGAAAATATATTATTAGAGGATGAGACTACAGAGGAATTAATTAAATTAATTAAGGAAAAATTAACTGATTTTGAATCTGATGTATTCGATTTATTAATATCATATTTTAATTATAAAGAAATAGCTAATATGTTAGATAAAGAACCTAAACAGGTTGATAATGCTATATATAGAATAAAAAATAAAGCTAAAGAAGTATTAAAAAATTATAGAGAAAAATAGTAATTTGTATGATTGCTATTTTTTTTGTCAAATGATATAATTTTACCTAGAATAGGATGGTTGATATGGATAAATTTATTTTTGGATTAGTATGGTCTGTTTTTGTTATACTTTTTGCTGCCATATGGATTTCTTTTGGAGAATTTAAAACAAGTATTTTATTATTTTTCTTAATATTTATAGCTGTAGGTTTATGGGTAATGTATCTTGGTATAAAAGATTTATCAAAAAATAGAAAAACAAATAAATATGGAGAAATATGTTATGGTATTATTACAAGTATAGATGCTGATACTAGTTCTGTACAAGTTAATGGTAATTGTCAATATAAAGCTACAGTTAATTTTTATTATCCTCAATTAAATGGTACAATGACTTTTTGTGAGTCATATGGCTATAAAAGAGAAAAATATAGTGTTGGGGAATGTGTTAAGGTTAAATACTATAATGATGATATAAATATTATAGAAGGAAATATTGATATAAATACTCTTCCTTACAATATACAAGATTGTTTAAAGGGTGTTCAACAAAATAATGCTGTACCTGATGGTTTATATACTGGTAATGAAAATGAAATAGTTATTAATGGTGTTAGGTATGTAAGAGAAGATAATAATAATCAAAGTACTTTCTAGTACTTTTTTGTTGAATTAAATATTGAAATTATACTATAATAATAAAGGTGATAATATGAAAGCGTTAATTACTGGTGCATCTTCTGGTATAGGTAGAGATATTGCTAGAGTTTTATCTAATAAAGGTTATGATTTAATACTTGTTGCTAGAAGAAGAGATAGATTAGAAGAATTAAAGAAAGAGTTAAATACTAATGTAGAAATATATGAGTATGATTTATCTAGTACTTTTAATTGTATGAAATTATATGAAAATATTAAGAATCAAGATATTGAAGTTTTAATAAATAATGCTGGTTTTGGTCTTGCTGGTGAATTTATTGATACTAAATTAGATAAAGAAATGGATATGATTGATTTAAATATTAAGGCTGTTCATACATTAACTAAATGTTTTTTAAATGACTTTGTAAAAAAGAATAAGGGATATATACTTAATGTAGCATCTTCTGCTGGATTAATGCCTGGTGGTCCTTTAATGGCTACTTATTATGCTACTAAATCATATGTTACTAGTATGACATTAGGTATATATGAAGAATTAAGAAGAAATAATAGTAATGTATATATAGGGTGCTTATGTCCAGGTCCTGTGGATACTGAATTTAATAAAGTAGCAAAAGTAGAATTTGCTGTTGCTAGTTTATCTAGTGAGTATGTTGCTAAATATGCAGTAACTAAAATGTTTAAAAGAAAGACAATAATAATTCCTGGATTAAAAATGAGATTAGCATGTAGTTTAAATCGTTTTAGTCCTAAAAAATTATTATTAAAAATTACTTATAATATACAAAAAAGAAAAATAGATAATTAGTTATATAATTTGACAAGAAATTAATAAAGAGTATAATATTTTTCGTATTGAAGGGGGTCATCATGGTTTCGATAAATTGGGAAAAAAATTATTATAAAGTACTTGGTATTAGTTCAAAAGCTAGTATAGATGAAATTAATAAAAGATATAGATTTTTAGTTCGTTTAAATCATCCTGATATTAATAAAAATGCTGATGAAAATTTTTTACGAGAATTAAATGAAGCTCATGATGTTCTTGGTAATAGAATAAGCAAGGCTTTATATGATAGAAATTGTATACTTGATTTAGAATATGAAGATAGAAACAGAGGATATATTACTGAAGCTGATTTAGAAGAGAATCCATTTTCTGGAAATAATCCTTTTACAGATAATGAAGAAACAGATGAAAAAAGAAGTTTTTTTAAAAACAGATTTGCAAGCTTTTTTTCACCTGATAATAATAGATTTTTTGATGAAGAATTAAATAATCCATATATTACAGAAAGTTCATATAGTCCAGAATATCAAAGGGCTATAGATGGTAAAAATACTATAATAGATTTTTTTGATAAAGAGATACATTATTTAAATGTTTTTAAAAATGATTTAAAAGAAAATAAGCATAATATAATTTCATATGATAATGAAGATGTAAGAAATAGATTATCATTACCTTTCTTTAATAAGGGTATAAGCTTACTTAGTGTATATAATTTAGATTTATCTAATGATAAAAAATATATAACAAAATTTAAAAAAGTTAAAAAATGTTTATATGAAACAATATATATATTTGCTAGATTACTTGAAAATAAATCATATTCATTTCTATGCTGTAGTAATTTAGTTTCTAAAAATGATTTCTTTATTGAAAAGGCAAATGAGTTATATGAAGTTTTATTTGATTTATTAGGTATGACTACAGGAGAAGCGTTATTTTCAGACGTTATATATAAAAGTATAAAAAATCAACCAAAAGAAGAACAAATATATATGAAAATGAAGTATGAAATATGCTTATGTTATGTTTCTTTTAGAAAACTATGTGATAAGAAAGAAAAATTAAAAACATTAACAAAAAGTAAATAATATAAAAAGTTACGATTTTAATAAAAAAATAAACGCCTTAAGTTGACTTTATACAAATAATATGGTAGATTATTTGTAGACACAGAAAGGTGTTTTTATTTTGAAATAAAATAAAAATTTAGGTGGGTGAAAAGATGAAAAGATTAGCTAAGTTTTTTGTAAACGTAAAAAAAGAAATGGGAAAGGTTAGATGGCTTAGTAAGAAAGAATTGACAAAGTATTCTATAGCAACTATTACATTTATAGTTTTATTCATGGGATTCTTTGCTCTATCTGATATTATATTAGGTTTCTTAAAAACGGTGATTAAATAATGGAAAAAGAATGGTATGTAGTTAATACTTATTCTGGGCACGAGAATAAGGTTAAAGAAAAATTAGAGATGCGTGCTAGTACTATGGGTATGGAAGACTATATATTTAGAGTAGTTGTTCCAGAACAAAAAGAAATAGAATATAAAAATGGTGAACAAAAAGAAAAAGTAACTAAGATGTTTCCTGGTTATATATTAGTAGAAATGATTATGACTGATGAAGCATGGTTTGTAGTACGTAATACTCCAGGTGTTACAGGATTTATAGGATCATCTGGTAAAGGTGCTAAACCATTCCCTTTAACTCCTCAAGAAGTTGATAACATATTAGGTAATATGGGCATGAGTAGAGTAGATATTGAAAATGAAATTGCTGAAGGTGATACAGTTAAAGTGATTACTGGAGCATTTGCTAATATGTATGGTAAGGTAAGAAGTATTGATATACCTAACCAAAAAATCGAAGTTGTTCTTGATTTATTTGGACAAGAAACAGTTGTTGAAGTTGAATTTAATGAAATTGAGAGGGCTTAGTTTATGATTGAAATGTTTGAAAGTTTAATAGATAGAAATGTAAAAGTTACAGTATCATCCAACTACACAAAAGAGATTCGTCAATATTATGGTAGTGCGATTGCTGCTGTTCCAGGGGTTTATAATGGTGTATTAACTGGATATTTTGCAAACGGAGAAAATTATTTCATAGTTTTAAATGAAAATTTATACGTATCTTTAAAATATATTCAAACAATTGAAGTTATAAATTAAAAAAGATGTTTACAAATATAATGTTTTGTGATATTATTAAAACGCTATATTTTTATTTAATATAGAAATTGTGGGAGATTTATTGATTGCGGATATCATTTGAACCACAGCGAAAAAAATTTATAGGAGGTGTTTTTCGTGGCAAAAGCAATAACAAAAGTTATTAACTTACAAATACCTGCAGGAAAAGCTACACCAGCTCCACCAGTTGGAACTGTATTAGGGCCAGCAGGAATTAACTTACAAGAGTTTTGTACAAAATATAATGATGCAACTAAAGATAAGATGGGAGATATTATTCCAGTTGTAATTTCTATTTATGAAGATAGAACTTTCGACTTCGTATTAAAAACTCCACCAGCTGCTGAATTAATTAAGAAAGCTGCTAAGGTTAAGAAAGGTTCTTCTAAAGGAAGTTCTGAAATCGTTGGTAAGTTAACAAAAGCTCAAGTTAAGGAAATTGCAGAAACTAAATTACCAGACTTAAACTGCTACACTGTTGAAGAAGCAATGAAGATAGTTGAAGGTACTGCAAAGAACATGGGTATAGAAATAGTAGATTAATAAATAATAATAAAATTAATTATAAATATAATTCCTACTATGTGGGAGGAATTAAATTATCCGCGTAAACCACACAAGGAGGTAAAATAATGAAAAAAGGTAAAAAGTATTTAGAAGCTGCTTCTAAAGTTGAAAAAAATAAATTATATACTAAAGAAGAAGCTGTTAAATTAGTTAAAGAAACAAGTACTGCTAAATTTGATGAAACTGTTGAATTAGTTTTAAGACTTAACTTAGATACTAAGAAAGCAGATCAACAATTAAGAGGAGCTACAGTATTACCTAATGGTATTGGTAAAACTAAAAAAGTTTTAGTTTTAGCTAAAGGTGAAGCTGCTAACAATGCTAAAGCTGCTGGTGCTGACTATGTTGGAGATTTAGATATGATTGAAAAAATCGAAAAAGAAAATTGGTTCGATTTCGATACAATTATTGCTACTCCAGATATGATGCCTGCTTTAGGTAAATTAGGTAAAGTTTTAGGACCTAAAGGATTAAT
>CADBNE010000010.1 GCA_902795975.1 uncultured Erysipelotrichaceae bacterium | reverse complement strand
TTAAACTCATACATCCAGCACATATACTTGCTTGAGATGATGAACCGTTACTTTCAAGTATTTCACTAACTACACGTATAGTATATGGGAATTCATCTTCACTTGGAATAACTTGTGCTAAAGCTCTTTCACCTAATGCACCATGTCCTATTTCTCTTCTTCCTGGAGCTCCATATCTACCTGTTTCACCTACACTAAATTGTGGGAAGTTATAATGTAACATAAATCTCTTTTCAGTTTCAAGATCTAATCCATCTAATATTTGATGTTCTCCTAAAGCACCTAATGTAGTAACACTTAATGCTTGAGTTTCACCACGAGTAAATAATGCAGAACCATGTGTTCTAGGTAATAAATCTATATCAGTAGATAATGGTCTAATTTCATCCATAGCTCTACCATCTGCTCTAGTATGTTCTTTAACTACTATAGTTCTAAATATTTCATATTCGATCTCTTCTAATACTAATTTAACCTTAGTAATTAATTCATTTAATGCATCAGCATCTAAGCTAGCATTTTCTTCTTCATATTTCTTAACTACTTTTTCTTTAGCAGCATCTACAGCAGCATATTTTTCTAATTTATCTTTAATACGTAAAGCAGTATTTAATTCATCACTTACTAATGCTTCTACTTCTTTCTTTAATTCATCAGTTATTTCAAGAACATCATATTCCATTTTTTCTACGCCTATTTCAGCAATAATTTGTTCTTCAAATGCACATAATTCTTTAATAGCTTCATGACCAAACATTAATGCTTCTAACATATCATCTTCTGATACTTGTTTAGCTCCAGCTTCAACCATGTTAATAGCATTCTTAGTACCTGCTACAGTTAATTCTATATCAGATTGTTCCCATTGTTCTACTGTAGGGTTAATAATAAATTCTCCATTAACACGTCCTACTTTTACTCCTGCTATTGGTCCATCAAATGGTACTTTAGATATACAAGTACATAATGAAGAACCAAACATAGCTGCCATTTCTGGTGAATTATCTGGATCAACACTTAATACTGTATTTACAATTTGTACTTCATTTCTGAAGTTTTCTGGGAATAATGGTCTCATTGGTCTATCAATCATACGAGCTGCTAAAGTAGCTGCTTCTGTAGGTCTACTTTCTCTTTTAATAAATCCACCTGGAATTTTACCTACTGAGTATAATTTTTCTTGATATAAAACCATTAATGGAAAAAAGTCAGATAATATATTAGCATTTTTACTAACTACTACTGTACTAAGTATTACAGTATCTCCATATCTAACTAATACAGCACCATGTGCTTGTTTTGCTAATTCTCCATGTTCTACAACTAATTTTCTACCCCTAAAATCTAATTCAAAAACTTTCTTCATACTTCTCCCTTTCTTTGATACTATGTCAAATTAAAGACACTCAAAAAAGAGTGTCTTTGTTTTTTTCCCTATAATTACTTTCTTAATCCTAATTCTTTAACAACAGCACGATATCTTGTAACATCGTTCTTAATTAAATAATTAAGTAAGCTTTTTCTTTGTCCTACTTTCTTAAGTAGTCCTCTTCTTGAATGATGATCTTGTGGATGCTCATCAAAATGCTTAATTAATGTATTGATTTCTTCAGTTAATAAAGCTATTTGAACTTCAATAGCACCTGTGTCTTTTTCATCTTTTCCGAATTTTTTAACTAATTCTTCTTTTCTTTCTTTAGTTAAAGCCATAATTAATTCTCCTCTCTTATTATATTCGCTTATATCCTAGATTGAGTTGGAGTTTCTCCAAACCAAGATAAAAGTACATACATAATATACACCATATTCTAATATATATCAAGTATTTTTAAGAATTATTCTTTAATTCTCTTAATTTATTATATAGGAATTTAGTTATCTCATTTTCTTATTTTTAAGAATAATATCTAAACATTCATTCTTAGTTAATACTGGTTTAGCAAATTGAGTAAACATAGTTGAAAAATAATCTCCAAACATTTCTTCATCTGCTTTTATAAAACCTTTTTCAAGTAGTTCCATAGCACCACCATGATTTCTATATAATATTCTAGATCCTACTTCACAAGTTACTATATGTGAAGCACTCTTTAAATAACGTTTTCTAAAATTTTGTCCTTGTAAGAAATATTGTTGGTAAGTACAATCTACTAAATAAAAATCATCATCTACTTTAACTAAACTTACATTATGTTTTTTAGGTATACCAAATAAATCAGATATATTAAAGCTAATACATAATAAACCTAATCTGTCACACATATCTTTAACATATTTATTAGCTTCTTCATCATATTTACGCAATGAATCACTAGTAAAATCAACAGAATCTTTTGTATATAATTGTTTTCTTGTAAAATATACTATTGTTTTTAATAAATATTCTTCTCCATCACTAGCTTCATTAGGAGCGGACATATCTACTTCAAAAGGAATAATAAAATTATGTAAACTATTTTCTAATCCATGTATGCGTGCTAAAGTATTAGAATCTATATCATCTACATTTTCTTCTACATAACGATATATTTTATTAAAGAAATCTTCTACTACATTTAAGTAAGCTTTATTATTAACACCTTTTATTTGACTTTTTAAATATTCATTTATTGCTAACTGAGTTTTTTCTATTAATTCTTCTATCATAATTCACCTCTAAAATTTAATACGATACCTTTTTGTTTCTACATGTATTCTTTGTACAATTGCTAAAGAAATAGCTAACATAAGTGCAAAACTACCTCCATATGATAAGAATGGTAATGGTACACCTGTAAGTGGAATAAGTCCAAATAATCCACCTAAATTTAATACTATGTGACAGAATATATATGTAGCTACCCCTAAACATATATATTTACCACTTATAGATTGTGATTTACTAGATAACATTAATATCTTAGTAATTAATATCATGTATGCTAATAATATAATAGCACCTGTAATAAATCCATCTTCTTCAGCTATAATAGAGAAAATCATATCTGTATGTGGTTCTGGTATATATGAATACTTTTGAGTACTTTTTCCTACTCCTACACCACTAAATCCACCTAAATTAATTGCTATATAAGCATTACATATTTGATATCCCTCATCATTTCTTTTATCTATACTACATGGATTCCAGAAACTAGTAACACGTGATTTTTGCTCTTCAGATAATGCTTGCTTACCTGTAAGAGATAATCCAAATACACCAACTAACAACATTATCACACATATAGCAATAGTTTTAAACTTCTCTTTAAATTGTATTGGACTAGATAAAAATAATACTCCAAATATTGCTAAATTAATTACTGCTGTACCCATATCTTTTTGTAACATAATCAGCAATGCTGTAACAGTACCAACTAATAATACCATTATAATTCCTGCATTATGTTTTATTTTTTTATTTATAAAATATCCAGTAGCTGCTTCTAACATCAATGATATAGAAACTATTAATATAGGTTTAGCCAACTCTCCTGGTTGTAATTGAAAACCTATTATAGGTAAACTTAACCAGTTGTTAGCACCTCTATTACTACTTCCTTGCAATATCATAAATAAATTTAAACCAAATACTAATATCCATAAGAACTTTATAATTACAAAGTTTCCCCACCGATATGCTTTAGTAGGAATAAACAATATAAATATATATACTATTGTACATAGTAATAATATTAAACCTTGTCTACCAAAATAATAGTATACAGATTTATCAAGATTATTTACTGCCTCTCTTGTAGAAGCTGAAACTATACTAAATAATCCAAATCCATATAATGCTATAGTTAATATTAGTGATAATTTATCCATATCACCAATAAACTTACGCAAATTTTTTAATGCTTGTGCTATTTTATTCATGTTATCACCAATATAACTATCCTCTCATATACTATGATACCATATTTAATAACATTTTTAAATAATATTATTGAAATAGTCATTTATAATTGTCAACTTTCATACTAATTAATATCATATAGTAAGTAGTTGGGAGGGATTATATGTATTATTATGGTGGATACCAAGGATACGGAGGATATCCTATGAATACAGGATATAATTCATATGGTAATGGTTATGGAGCAGCTATTTTATTAGTATTATTTATATTATTAGTTATAATAATTGGCTCTAGAGCATTTGATGGAAATTGTAACAATAATTGCAAAAGATAAAACCCATAAAGGGTTTTTATTTGTATTATTTTATAAAAATTGGTATAATATTGGCGGAAGTGGTTGGTTTATGTATAAAAAATTAAATATATTAGATGAAAGTGATAAAAGATTACGTCAAGTAAGTGTTGATGCTAAATTACCTTTATCACGTGAATATAAAAAAATAATACAACATATTATTGATGAATTAACATATAGTCAAATAGAAGAATTATCTGAAAAATATGATTTACGTCCAGGTATGGGACTTGCTTTTCCGCAATTAGGTATAAATGAAAGAATAATAGTTATTGTTCATGAAGTAGAAGAAGGAAAATTTGATAATTATGTAGTTATTAATCCTAAAATAGTTAGTTCTTCAGAAGAAATGATTGCTGCAGAAGTTGGTGAAGGATGTCTAAGTGTTAATAGAGATGTTCCAGGTCATGTAAAAAGACATGCAAGAGTTACTATTGAAGGATATGATGAAGATGGTAACAAAATTAGAATACGTGCTAGAGAAGAACTTTCTATAGCATTCCAACATGAAGTAGATCATTTGAACGGAATCTTATTTTATGATAGAATAGATAAGAATAAACCATTCTATACTGAGGATGAGTTAAGACTAATTTAGGAGGAATATATGTTAAAAAGTTCGTTAAAATATTTTATGTTATTTATAGTAGCATGTGCTGCATCAATTGCACTATACTATTATGTAGTACCAGAATCAGATAGAATACCTATAGGTATTGAAATATCAAAATAAAAGACACAAATGTGTCTTTTTTATTTATATTTTAATAACTTAATTATATATTTATTTTTACTTGTTACTTTTAATACACTATCAAATTTATATTTACCATTACGTCTTATAGCAATAATATCATTTTCTTTTATAGTATATGTTCTTTTAATATTATTCAAATAATTAATAAATATAAATTTATCATTAAATAATTCATCTACATTCTTTCTACTTAAAGAAGTAATAGTAGATACAACATTATCTATTCTTAAACTACTAACTAATAATTCTATTTCTTCAAAATTATAATGATAATTACTTATAGTATCTATATCTACTTCTTTAAATTTAATAGGTGTTTTAGATATCATATTAATATTATTTAATATATATGGTTTAATACTATCTAATATCGGTAAATAATATTTATCAGTAATAACTATATCTCCATATTTAGATATTTTAATATTATGACTAAATAAAGTACCTAATATATCTTTATGACATAGTATAGCACTTGTATTTATTTCTAACAAAGTAATACTAGGATAATTGTTTGTATATATTATACTTTTTTCACATCCATTAAATAGTTTTAATATATTATATTTCATATTATTCTTATTTAATATAGATATAACTTGATGTTCTTCATACGGATCAAGAAAATCAGTATAATCCCCTCTTTTTACTTTTTCTATTTGATTAGTTATAAATATTTTATTTTCCATATTTACTCATATACTCTTGATATGTAAGTTCTTTATCTATATATGTACCATCATCTTTTATTTCTATTATTCTATTAGCAACTGTTTCAATTAATTGTTGGTCATAACTTGCAAAAACAACACAACCATTAAATCTTTCTAATCCTTCATTTAAAGCTGAAATAGATTCCATATCCAAATGATTAGTTGGTTCATCTAAAAATATAGTATTAGAATGTTCTAACATCATTTTAGATAACATACATCTTACTTTTTCTCCACCTGATAATACATTTACTTTCTTTAATGTTTCATCTCCAGAAAATAACATTCTACCTAAAAAACTTCTTACAAATGTTTCATCTTTATTTTCTGAATATTCTCTTAACCATTCAACCATATTAGTATCTACATTAAAATATGAATCATTATTTTTAGGAAAATATGATCTAGATACTGTAGTACCTACTTTAATCTCTCCACTATCTGGGTTAATCTCACCTGATAATAATCTAAGTAATGTAGTCTTAGCTATTTCATTATTACCAATAAGTGCTATCTTATCACCTGGTTTAATATTAAGTCTCATATTCTTTATTACTTCAACACCATCTATAGTTTTACATACTTTATCTAAATATATAACTTCTTTACCCAAAAATCTTTCAGGTTCAAAATTAATAAATGGATATTTTCTACTACTAGGTTTAATTTCATCTAATTGTATCTTTTCTAATGATTTCTTTCTACTAGTTGCTTGTTTAGATTTTGATGCATTAGCAGAGAATCTTCTAATAAAGTCTTGTAATTCAGCTATTTTTTCTTCTTTCTTTTTATTAGACTCTCTCATTTGTTTTTGTATTAATTGACTAGATTCATACCAGAAATCATAATTTCCTGCAAACATAGTAATCTTTTCATAATCAATATCTACCATATGAGTACAAATCTTATTTAAGAAATGTCTATCATGTGATATTACTATAACAGTATTTTTAAAATCTAATAAAAACTCTTCTAACCATGCTTTACTCTCTAAATCAAGACCATTAGTAGGTTCATCTAATAAAAGTATATCAGGATCTCCAAATAACGCTCTTGCAAGCATAACTTTTACCTTATCAGATTCTTTTAAATCAGACATCATCATGTTCTGTAAGCTGGTATCTATACCTAGTCCTGTAAGTAATATAGCTGCATCACTTTCTGCTTGCCATCCATTCTTTTTTAAGAATAAATCTTCTAGGATACCAGCTCTAATACCATCTTCATTAGTAAAATCAGCTTTCATATATAAAGCATCTTTTTCAGTCTTTATATCATATAATTCTTTATCACCCATTATAACAGTATCTATAACGCTATATTTATCATACGCATTATGGTTTTGTTGTAATACTGATAATCTTTCTCCTTTACCAATAATAACTTCACCACTAGTAGAATCTACTTCACCAGATAAAATCTTCAAGAAAGTAGATTTACCTGCTCCATTAGCGCCTATTACTCCATAACAATTATTACCTTCAAATTTTATATTAACATTTTCAAATAATACTCTTTTACCATATCTAAGTCCTATATTATTTGCCATTAGCATATTATCACGTCCTAACTATTCAATGATAACATAATTTATATATATTTACTAGTATAATTAAAATTTATTTAATAATTGAAGTCTATTTATTACTTTTTTCTCTATTCTTGATATATATGATTGGCTAATGCCAAGTTTTTCAGCAACTTCTTTTTGAGTTAATTCTTTATTATCAAATAATCCATACCTCATAATCATTATTTCTTTATCTCTATCATTTAATTTATTAATTTCTTCATATAATAATTTTTTTTCAGTTTCTCTTTCAATATTTCTAGTTACTATATCATCATCTGTACCAAGTATATCTTCTAATCTTAATTCATTTCCTTCACTATCAAACGATAAACTATCTTCAAAACTAATTTCTCCCCTTCTTCTTTTATTTTTTCTTA
>CADBNE010000009.1 GCA_902795975.1 uncultured Erysipelotrichaceae bacterium | reverse complement strand
TTTTGTATATCTCTAACAGTATTAGTTAAATCATAGTTTTCCATATAATTATCTACATTTTTAACTAATCTATTATATTTAGATAATAACCATTTATCTATTTCTTCTAATGATTCATAATCTATATTATATTCAGTTGGATTTACATTATCTAAGTTAGCATATGTAGCAAAGAAATTATATGTATTTTTAAGTGTTGATATAAATTTAGAGTATACATCTTTTAATCCATCTTCATCAAATTTAATTGGTGTCCATACTGGAGATACACTAGGTAAATACCATCTTATAGCATCAGCACCATATTTTTCAATAATACCAAATGGTTCAATAGCATTTCCTCTACTCTTATGCATTTTCTTACCAAACTTATCTAGTAATAAATCATTTACTAATACATTTTTATATGATGATTCACCCATTACAAATGTAGATATAACAAGTAATGTATAGAACCAACCTCTAGTTTGGTCTACACCTTCTGCTATAAAATCTGCTGGGAATTGAGATTCAAATAATTCTTTATTTTCAAATGGATAATGATATTGTGAGAATGGCATTGAACCACTATCAAACCAACAATCTAATACATCTGTAATTCTAGTCATTTTTTCTCCACATTCTGGACAAGTTAAATGTATATCATCTACAAATGGTCTATGTAATTCTATAGATTCATCTATATTTTCTACAGCTTTTTCTACTAATTCAGCTCTAGAACCTATACATTCAATGTGACCACAACTACAAGTCCATAATGGAATTGGTGTACCCCAATATCTATTTCTTGATATACCCCAATCTACCATATTTTCTAACCAGTTAGCAAATCTTTTTTCACCTACATATGATGGATGCCAATTTACTTTACTATTAGCTTCAATTATTTTATCTTTAAATGCTGTAGTCTTTATATACCAACTTGGTTTAGCATAATATAATAATGGAGTTTTACATCTCCAACAGTGTGGATAATTATGTAATATTTTTTGTTTTTTAAATATTTTATTATCAGCTGCTAAATATTTTATAATATCTACTTCTAATTCAGGATCTACTACTAATCTACCTACCCATGGTCCTTCTGTATATTTACCATCTGGTCCTACTGGATTAAGTACAGGTAAATTATATTTCATTCCAACATTATTATCATCTACACCAAAAGCAGGTGCTATATGAACTATACCAGTACCATCTTCTGCTGTAACATAATCTGCTAATGTTACATAGAATGCTTTCTTATCTACACTTAATTCTGGTATAAATTGTTCATACTCTAATCCTTCTAAATCTGTACCTTTATATGTTTCTAATACAGTATATCCTTCTCCTAATACTTTATCAGCTAATGAAGATGCTACTATATATTTTTTACCATCTAACTCTGCTTTAATATATTCAAAATTAGGGTTAACACATGCAGCTACATTAGCAAGTAATGTCCATGGTGTAGTAGTCCATACTAATATATATGTATCTTCTTCACCTTTTACTTTAAATGGAACAGTAATAGTATTAACACTTATTTCTTTATATTCTTGTGCAACTTCATGACTAGATAAACTAGTTCCACATCTTGGACAATATGGAGTAACTTTAAATCCATTATAAAGTAATCCTTCATCAAAGAATTTCTTTAATATCCACCATTCAGTTTCTATATAGTCATTATTATAAGTTATATAAGGATTCTCTATATCAATGAATTGCCCCATCTTATCAGTTAATTCTCTAAATGCTGATTCATTTTCCCAAACACTTTCTCTACATTTTTGATTAAATGCTTCTATACCATATTCTTCAATATCTTTTTTACCTGAAAATCCTAATTGTTTTTCTACTTGTACTTCTACTGGAAGACCATGAGTATCCCAACCTACTTTTCTAAGTACTCTATATCCTTTCATAGTTTTATATTTACAGAAAGTATCTTTTAATTCTTTAGCAACCATATGATGTATACCTGGTTTACCATTAGCAGTAGCTGGTCCATCATAGAATACCCAGTTTTCAGCACCTTTTCTATTTTCTATAGTTTTATTTAATATATCTTCTTTTTTCCATTTATCTAATATTTCTGATTCAACTTTATTTGTTTGTTCTTTAGATAATTCTTCAAACTTCATATTATTCACTCTCCTTAAATGTTAAATCTTCCTTATTTGTTATATCTATTCCATATCTTTTATATACTTTTATTAAAGAATCACATGTTTGTTCATAATCATTTAGATTTAATTCATTAATATATCTTTTTACAGTTTCTTCATTAATACCTTCTATTTCCATATATGTAGGAATATTAGGATAAGTATCAATATCTATTTCAGCATTTTCTAATTTATAAGTAATTCTTTTATTTTCTACATAATGACCATTAGTAAATCCAATTAAATTTAATAATTGATTTGCCTTATCAAAATCACTTATTTCAAATTCTAATTCTTTAGTACCAGAAATAGTTCTAATAGATTTGTCTTTGTATGTTAATGTAATTACTTCTCCATTATCACGTATCCGTACAAATCTATCACTAGATCCATCAATTAAGTCATATACATATCTTCTTTGAAAATATTCACCAATTTTAGTAGCACCTATACTTTCTAAAGTGTGTATAACTTTATCCACATCTATATTAAGTATTCTTACTTCATACTCCGTATTCATTTTAACACCCCACTTTTTTCATTAATAATTTGTCTTGTTTCACATTCATATAAAAGTATTCCATCATATTTGCTAATATTTTTTCCACCATATTTTCTAATAGTTTTAGCAGATGGTATATTTGTAGCATATGCACTAATCCAAAAATCTTTAATACCATGTTCAAATAGATAACTACTTAATAATTGTAATGCCTCATATGCATAACCATTACCTCTATATTTTTCTCCAACATTAAATCCTACGTCACCTAGAAAATCTGATACATGATGACCTCTATATGTAATATTACCTATTATTTCATTTGTATCATTTAATGTAATTAAATATTCATAACAAATACTATCACTTAAATTCTTTAATCCAATTCTTTCTCCAACAATAACTGGTGGAATTAGTTTTAATTTTAAATCACCAATTTCTTGTAATCTATCATATAATTTATCTAATTCAGATTTAAACTCAAGTGTTTTTTGAAATTTCAATTCAGATAATTGTCTACTTTTATCAAGTAATTCTTTTTTTTCTTCTATTGATATTTCATCATTATTATTCCATAATTCATCTATTCTTTTTGATAATGCATTAATCTCAGGTGTACTATAATTATCATAATCTAATATTTCATCGATTCTTCTATTTATATCTTTTTCTTCTTTTAAAAGTTCTTCCATATTATCACCTACATAAATAAAAAAAGTATTATGTTATAGGGACGTATAAACGTGGTACCACCCTATTTCATAATACTTGTATTATCTTGATAACTATAACGCGTCACCGATACTATGTACACATCCAGAGTGATCTTTATATTAGATAACTATCTATTTTCACCAACCATAGACTCTCTATAAGTTACGCCTAATATAACGTCTCCTTCTTTTGTTTTAATAACTCAATCTCTTGTTTTAAGACATTGATTTGCATTTCTAATTTTTTAGCTTCTAATAAACACTCTTTTAAAATAATATCTGCTTGTTCTTCTGCATCACTAATAATCTTTCTACTTTTCATAGTAGCATTATCTAATAACATTTTAGAGTCTATTTTAGCTCTTTCTAATGCATCATCTGCTTCTAATTCTTTAGTAAAACTTTGACTCTTATTAAGTTTATCAATTTCAGCAGACATACCTTCTATTACTTCTTTGTATGTCTTTTCATTAGCCTTATACGCAGATATTTTTTTATTTTTATCTTCTAATTGATTAACCATATCTTCTACTTGAGTGATTATTTTATCAATAAAAGCATTTACCTCATCTTTGTCATATCCACGAAGTGTAGTTGTAAATTTATCCATATCATCACCTCGCTAAGACTATATTCTAGCACATAATTTTTCTTATTTCAATACTTTTTACCAAGATTCAATATCTATATCATCGTTATTATATACTTCTTTTGTATCTTTTTCATTTGTTATTTTACCTTGTATATTAACATTGTTAGGAGTACATAAAAATATACCACTACCAATTTTTTCAATATGTCCTTTTAAAGCATAAACTGCTCCACTAACAAAATCTATTATTCTTTTTGCTTGATCTGAAGTTACTCTTCTAAGATTGATTACTACAGTATTACGTTTTTTTAGATGGTCTGCTATTTGTTGTGATTCTGAAAAAGCTCTAGGCTCAAGTAAAATCATCTTAGACCCACCATTAGATGTAGCACTTTCTAATTCACTAGTATCAACTTCATAAAAGCTATTTTCATCATCTCTTGCTATTTCAGTTTGTCCTTCTCCACCAAATACATTATTAAAAATACCCATGTTATATCCTCCTTTAGTAACTCTACTATACATTATATTAACATATTTTCACAAAAAAAGAAAGTCCTTTTAATTAAACAAAATATGATAATTATTTACTTTCTTTTTTTATTTTATTTACTATTAATTGATATTTATCAAATCTTTTTTCTACTTTAGCATTAATAAGTACTATATCACCCTCATTTATATTACATTCACTATATACTTTAGGAAATATAGTTATATCAATACTACCTATTTCATCACTACCAGTAACAAAGGCCATTTTATCTCCTTTTTTAGTAGTTATTTCTTTTAATCTATCTACATAAATAACAGTATTTATTGTTTTATCAAAATATAATTCTACATCTTGTAAAGATACTATATTTTCATATTTAGCTTTTATATCAGTAAGTGGATTCTTACTTAAATATAAACCATATAAATCTAATTCTTTTTCTATTAAAAATTTATCATCATATTCTTCACTAACTATTATTTCTGGAGTAAGTGCAAAAGACTCATCTAAATCCTTAATTAATTCTCCATAATTAATAATAGCATCTAAATTATTTATTAATGTCTTTCTATTATATTCAAAACTACTAAATACATTAGCATATATTAAATTTTCTATCATTTTTTTATTTATAGTCTTACCATAACATCTTTTTATAAAGTCATATATACTTTTAAATAATCCATTATTATTTCTTTCTTCAATTATTGTATTAGCACCTATACTACCTACACCTTTAATACTAGATAGTGGATATCTAATACCATTATCTTCTCCAATAAATTTATTAGAACTATAATTAATATCTGGAAGTAATATATCTATATTATTCTTCTTACATTCATATATATACTTTTTAACTTTTAAGGAATCACTCATATCTAATGTTAATAAATTAGATATAAATATCTTAGGATAATGTGCTTTTAAATATGCCATACGATATGATACTATTGAATAACCTACTGAGTGTGATTTATTAAATCCATATTCAGCAAACTTTAACATCATATCATATACTTTATCTAATATTTCTTTACTATATCCTTTATTTAATCCTCTTTCTTTAAATCTTTTTTCTTCTTCTAACAATATATCTTTTTTCTTTTTACTCATTGCCTTTCTTAACATATCTGCTTCTTTTAATGAATAATCTGCCATAGTTTGCGCAACTTGCATTATTTGTTCCTGATATATCATTATTCCATATGTAGATTTAAGTATAGGTATTAAACTATTATCTATATAATCTATTTTTTCTTCTTTTTTCTTACGTGCTATATATGTAGGTATATTCTTCATAGGGCCTGGACGATAAAGTGCTATAGCAGCACATATATCATCAAATGTAGTTGCTTTTAATCTTTTTAAAAAGCTAATCATACCATCTGATTCAAATTGAAATATTCCTAATGTATTAGCGCATTCAAAAATTTTAAGTGCTTCTTTATCATTTAAAGGTATATTATCAAATGTAATATTATTTTTATACTTACTATTTATTTCATCTATTATTTCGTGTATTGTTGTTAAGTTTTTAACAGCAAGAAAGTCCATCTTAAGTAATCCTATTTCTTCTAAATACCTCATATCATATCCACTTGTATAAAATTTTAAGTGGGTTCTATCAAGTGGTATTATTTCATCTAAATCATATCTAGACATAACTACACCTGCAGCATGAATACTAGTATGTCTTTTTAATCCTTCAAATTTATATGATATAGAATATAATTTATCTAAATTATCATATCTATTTATATAGTTTTTTACTTTTTCATTTTCTAAATTTTCTTTTAAACTTAATTTAGAATCTAATAATTTACATAATCCATCTACTATTTGTAAATCTAAATCCATAGTACGTGCTATATCTCTTATAGCTTGTTTACTACCCATAGTACTAAAAGCTATTATAGGTGCAACCTTTTTTTCACCATATCTGTTCATACAATATAAAATCATATCTTCTCTTTTACTATGTTCAAAATCTATATCTATATCTGGCATAGTAACACGTTCTGGATTTAAGAAACGTTCAAATAATAAATCATATTTTAATGGGTCAATATCTGTAATATTTAAGCAATATGATACTAAGCTTCCTACAGCACTACCCCTTCCAGGACCTACATATATATTATTTTCTTTAGCAAACTTTATATAATCATATACTATCAAGAAATAATCGCAAAATCCCATCTTATTAATTATATCTAATTCATACTTTAATCTTTCTTGATATTTACTATCTATACTACTACCAAATCTTTTTTTAATACCTTCTATACATTTTTTCTTTAAATAAGAATAACTATCTATATTATCTGGATTATCATATATAGGCATTAATTTTTGATTAAAAGGTATTTCTATATTACATAAATCATAAATAGTACTATTATTTTTTAATTCAAAATCAGTTAATTCATCTTCCAATCTTATATAATTATCAAATTTATCATTACTTACTAAATCTATAGTAGTACTATTTTTTAATGCATTTAAATATTTTATATACTTACTATCTTCTTTATTTAAGTATATTGTTTCATTCATATATATTTTATTATCATCTAATTCATCATACTCATTTTTATTTTTATATGTTTTAAATATATAATCATATAATCCTCTTATATCATTATATATACTAATAGATGTATAAGGTACTAAACATATTAAATCACTAGAATACTTTTCTAAATCTTCTAATTCTATATTTCTATCAGATGATATAGTACTTATCTTTATTAAGTTCTTATATCCATTATAATTTCTAGCATAATATATTATTTTATTATCTTTATATAATACTTCTAAACCTATTATAGGTTTAATATTATTATTAATGCATTCTTTATAAAAATCCATTACTCCATACATACTATTATCAGTAATAGTTAGAGCAGTAATATTATTATTTTTAGCAAACTTAATTAACTCTGGAATCTTAATTAAAGATTCAGTTAAAGAATTATCTGTTTTAATATATAATGGTACATACTTCATTAAGATCCCTCCTTCTTTAATTGTACTATATTTCATATTATTTTTAAATACATAGTAATCGTAATATATAATATAATTATTGACTTAAAAGCATAAATATGTTAAAATCATTACGCATAGGGAAAAAATATACTTTGATAGGAGGAATATTATGGCAACTAAAGTTACTAGTAAGAAACCACTTTCTGGAAACAGAAGATCACATTCTTGTCGCGCTACTAAACATCAACAAAAAGTTAATTTAGTTACAGTTACTTTAGAAGATGGTTCTAAAGTTCGTATGAGTGCTAGAGAAAGAAGAACAATGAATAAATTAGATAATAAAGCTGTTTCAGCTGAATAAAAAAAAGAGATGTTGTTAAACATCTTTTTTTGTTACTAGAAATGATTTATAAAGTTCTAGACTCTACAAGAGCAAGATCAAATGATGGAATATCGATAATAACAGGCGCATCTGTAAGAACTATATCAGTATTTTGATTTGAACGAATTTTATTCATAACTTTATCTTTTACACTTTTAAATTTACTTACTGCTTTATTTTTTATAACTGCAGCAGTTAAAATTTTCTCACTTAGATTTCTAGCAAACATTGCTTCATTGATTTGGAATGAAGTAAGTTTACCTTTTTTTTCTCTAAGTTTACTTAGCTTTTTATTTAGTCTATTTAATTTTCTATTAGAAAAGAAAGACTTTGTAACATTATACTTTTGTTGTGCTATTTGTTGCTTTTCTATAGTTTCTTCTAACTTTCTATTAGTTCTAGAAAGTAAAGCATCCCCTACTTTATTAACAACAGTATTATCTACTTCTCTTTGTTTTCTAAGTTCGCTTTTTTCAACTAACATTCTAAGTTCTAATGCTTCTCCAAGAGATAATTTTCCCTTTTTTTCTCTTAATTCTTTTAATTTTTCAATTCTTTTATTCTCATTATCAACATTAAATTCATTAATTTGTTCTGTAACTCTAGCACCATACTTAACTGTAGAATTATTTTCTATATTTCTAATTCTTTGTTGTAATGTTTGCTCTATAGATTGATTACTATTATTTTCTAATGACCCCTCATTATTCCTTATGGCTTGTTGCTCAGCATTTATTTCACCAGCATCTATAGATTCTTCATTTTTAACATCATTATTTTGTTCTACAGTATTTTGTTCTTGTACTTCATTCTTATTTTCATTAGAATTCTGTACTTCAGGTTTACCAAAATCAGCAGTTAAAGTTTTAAATACATCCATTGCTTCTTTAGGTAAATTAGCATTTTCAATACTTTGTTTAGCAGAAGCAAATGTATTATAATCATTACTTTGTTTTATCTCTTCTACTAATTTAGTTACATAGTTAGTTGATAATAAAATCATTTTTTGATCTAATTTTTCTTGTAAAGATATAAAATTCTTATAAATATCTTCCTTAGATAAATTAAATATATCCACTTTACCAAGAGATTCTATTGTAACATCAAATAAAATATTTAACTCAGTAATGTCTTTATCATCAAGTAATTTATTTAACTTTAATTTTGAAAAAGATTCTCTAGTCTTCTTTAAGTTATTAATTCTAGAATCAACAATTTTGCTCATCAAAATAGTTTCATAAAAACGATTTTCATCAACATTGTTTATACCTTTTTCTTCAAATTTTTTGTGATACTCTTCTATTTCCTTATCTTCTATTTTAAAATTACTAACATCTATTTCAGAATAATAATTTTTAAATATACCTTCAAAGTTCTTTAATTCGTTCATACTATTCACCTTCAGAACTAAAATGTTCCTCTATTGCCTTTTTTTCTTCTTCAGTTACACCTTCAAGTGTATAACTATCTTCTTTAGTTACTAATCTAGATACATATACATTATCAACATCAGGTAACTTATAGATAATATATTCTTTTTCATTTTCAGAATCTTCAATAATATCTACAACTTCAATAGTTAAATCTTCACCATCTAAGTTTTTGATAGTTAACTTATCATCCATATTAAATCATCTCCTATTATCAATTTATAATATTAAAAAATCAATGTCAATTATTTATTTATTAGTTTACATAGTATTACAGAAATTTGACACTATATTTTTGACTTTTAAATATGTTATTATATATATAGGGTGATTTTATGAAGTTTCTAAAAAGAAATATAGGACCAATAATTACTTTCTTTTTAACCATTATTCTTACCTTAATAATTTTTTATGAAGTAGGAATATTTAAAGGTACTATTCTAATTAGTGATTTAAATGCTGAATATCAACCTTTATTAATGCAAGTAAGAAGAATACTTACTGGTCAAATGGGTATTTATAACCTTAATACAGGTATGGGAGACAATTTTACAGGTACATTCTTTTATTATATGTCCTCCCCTTTAAATCTATTAACTCTATTTATTAAAGATATTAATAAATTAGTAATAGTATTAGTTACGCTAAAATTAGGACTAGCTAGTCTATTTAGCTATAAATATTTTAGGTACCAAGTTAAAGAAGAAAAAATTAAATTTTTAGCTATAGTATCTATAATGTATGCATTATCTGCATTTTCATTATCATATTATCTACATATAATGTGGTTAGATGTATATATGCTATTTCCTCTTTTATTATTAGGTATAGATAAAATAATAAAAGAGAAAAAACATTTACTATATATAATATCTATGATATTAATTATATTCTGTAATTATTATTTTGCATATATGGTATGTATTTTCTCATTCATTTATTTTAATTATAAATTATTATGTAATAAAGAATTAAAAGGTAAAAGAATTAGAGAAAATATACACTTTATATTAGTAAGTATACTTGCTATAGGAGGAGCTAGTTTAGTATTACTTCCTATTGCTGGAGAACTAAGTACATATTCTAGACAAAATGGATATTTATTTGGTGGAGAAGATATTAAATTCTCATTAAATGTAGTTAATTATGTTAAAACATATATATTAGGTAATGTATCAAATATAGATATACTAAATGAACATAATTTCTATATATATACAAGTATAATTGTATTTCCATTACTATATATATACTTTATAACTAAAGAAATATCTTTAAGAGAAAAAATATGTTCTGGAACTATAATATTATTACTTATATTATCTATAAGTTGTAATTATTTAAACTATGCATGGCATGGGTTTGTTCCACCTAGTTTCTTCAATGGTAGATATACATTCATGTTCATACTATTTATATTAATGATATGTTTAAAAGCATTATATAATATTAAAGATATAGGAATACATCATTTCTTTATTATGGCATTTCTTATTTTAGCTCCTGTAGCATGTTTATTATCATTTGATAAAACATTTATATTAGATGCTGATGATTTAGTTAAATTATGCCTATTTATAATGTATTTATTTATTATAAAATTAATACCTAATAATAAATACTTAACTGCTATTTTATTAGCAGCACTTATTTATGAAATAAATCTTAATTCATATTCATATTTAAAAAGATACCATTTTGATGCACCTACTAAAGATGATGTATATGAAAATTCTATTAAATATATAAAAGAAAAAGATAAAAATGTTTTCTATCGAATTGAAGATGATAATACAAATACTGATAATTATTCAATATTATATGATTATTACAGTATAGACTACTTCATGTCTACTGTAAAAAAAGACTTAATAAATTTCTTCTTAAAATTAGATGTAGGAAGTCATTCTTATACAAAAAATACAATTTCATATGATGGAAGATATCATTTAATATCATCACTATTAGATGTAAAATATTATATTGAAATGAAATCTTTACCAAATGAATACTATAAAAAAATAGAAACTATTAATGATAAATATGATATATATGAAAATCCATATTCATTAAACTTAGGATATATGGTTAATAAAGATATATTAAAGACTAAATTAGATAGTAATGGATTAGAAAATATTAATAATATATATAAAGGTATGACTGGTAAACATGTTTTAAATAAACAAGAATTAGAAAAAATAGATGATAGAAATTATAAAATGAAAAACTATAGAACTAAAAATTTCTATATACTAGTTAAATTAGATGATTGGTATTCATATAGTGACCTATCAGTTAGTATTAATGATAAAGTACTTGATAATACTGGTAGTACATTCAATTACTTTGTAAAAAATGAATATGAAGAGGATGAAGTACTAGATATTACTTTAAGTGCTGGAGATGGTACTATAGCTGATATTGAAGGTGTATATATTTACTACATTGATGATGATAACTTCAATGAAAATATAGAACTATTAAAGAAAAATCAATTAACTGTAACTAGTATTAAAAGAGATAAAATTGAAGGATTTATTACTAGTGATAATGAAGGAATACTATTTACATCAATTCCATATGATAAAAACTTAGTAGTATATGTAGATGGTAAAAAACAAAAAACAGTTAAAGTATTAGATACATTCTTAGGTATAGAACTTAAAGATAGACTACATGAAATAAAAATAGAATATAAACCTTACAATATATATAAAGCAATAATACCTAGTATATTAAGTTTATCTATATTATGGGTATACTTAAAATATATAAGTAAAAAAATATTAAAAAAAGAATCATAAATGATTCTTTTTATTTTTTAATTCAAGTACTTTATCTCTTGTATATTGCGCTACAACATCAGCACTTACACTTCTTTCAAATACTTCACTAACTTTAAATGATTTACCAAATATAACATCTACGTTACTAGTAGGTATAACCCATCTACCTAATTTTTTAATATTAGGCATATTTATATAAGTAGGTACAATACTAGCTTCTTTTACTCTTAAGAAAGATCCTTTCTTAAACTCATATACTTCTTGATTATAACTACATTCTCCTTCTGGAAAAACTATTAATCCAGTATTCTTTATAGTATCACCCATATTTTTTATTTGTTCTTTTACTACTTTAAAATCACTTGTATATCTATCAATTAATACGCAATTTAAAGCCTCTATATACTTTTTTAATACTGAATATTTAGTTAATTCTGTAGCAGCAGCAAATGGTAATGGTCTATCTACTACTCCTAATAATAATACGATATCAAAAAAACTTATATGATTAGGTGCTAATAACAAAGGACCTTCCACTGGTATATTATCTAATCCTTCCACATTTATAGAAATACCAGACTTATATAAAGTATTTCTACATACTCTACTAGATACTTCATAATTATTATAAAAATCATCATTAAGATATTTTTGATTACTATATAAATCTTTAACTAAAATAAGAAATAATTTAATTAATTTATAATTATCCACAATAACCACCCTGAATTTATATACGAAAAAAGAAAGATAGTAAACTAACTTTCTAAATCACTATATATAGGATATAACTTCTTATTCTTATAAGAATATCCACTAACATATTTAATATCATCATCATTATTACAAGAAGGTTCTATTAACTGATAAGCAAAAGAAACTTCTTTATCAATACGATTAGTTATATAATAAGTAGCTAAAGCTTTTAAAGTAAATACTTTAGGCACTAAAGATATTAAGAATAATGTCTTCAATATTTTTTTCTTTTTTGCTTTATCCATATAATCCTCCCTAAGCAACGTTGATATAATAGCAAAAAATCAAAAATATGTCAATTTTATACATTATTTCTTACTACCATATACATGGATAGGAACATCCTTAAATTTATCGTTATTTATTTTATCTT
The DNA here is from genome assembly GCA_902795975.1 of uncultured Erysipelotrichaceae bacterium. Next base: position 731 of record CADBNE010000009.1, on the reverse strand, counting down.
TAAATATAATATCTAATTTTTCTTTAATTTGATCTCTAGAAAATGGCTTAGATAAATAATCTGAAAAACCTTCTTTAATATATTTTTCTTGAGCCCCTGCTACTGCATCTGCTGTTAAAGCTATTACAGGTGTATTAAAGCTACTATCTTTCTTTAATTCTTCTAGCGCAGCCTCACCATTCATATTAGGCATCATTATATCCATAAGTATTAAATCATACTTATTACCTTGTTTAACTTTATCTACACATTCTTGTCCATCATATGCTTCATCTAATTCAAAATTAAAATCAGATAATGCCTTTTTAGCAACCTTAATATTTAATTTATTATCATCAACTACAAGGACTTTTAAGCCCGAATATTTTATATCATTTGTTTGATGTTTAAACATAAGTACTTGTGTATCAAATAATTCTTCTTCACTTACAGGTTTCATCATCTTACTAATTTTTTGTGGTATATTAATCATAAATATAGACCCATTACCATATTCAGATTGTACATTAATTTTACCACCCATCATCTCTACTAAATTCTTAGTAATAGCAAGTCCTAATCCTGTACCTTCTGTTGTAGTATTTCTTTCTACATCTAATCTATCAAATTTATTAAATAATCTATCTATATATTCTTTTTTAATTCCTCTACCAGTATCTTTAACACTTATAAATAAATTACATATATCTCCTTGATTAATACATTTAACAGTAAAATCTACATATCCTTTT
>CADBNE010000008.1 GCA_902795975.1 uncultured Erysipelotrichaceae bacterium | reverse complement strand
GTCTAATTCAACATTTTCATATTCTTTTGGATTATTATATATTTCCTCTACTTTATCTTTAAAAGCATATACTCTATCATATACACCACTATGATGATTTTCATCAAATACAATTTCTTGACCTAATTCCATTGGCTTTTCTGTAACAACATGATAATAAATCTTTTTCATTATCTCACCTCGTTTTTTCATTGTTTTTTTCTAAATACATTTTTTTAGTTAAAAATAATTGATATACATCTACAGGTTCATCTAAAAATGTATATTCTGATTTTGTCTTACCAATTTCTTTAAATCCAATTTTTTTCATTATTTTCCATGATGCAGGATTATCTACTGCAACAAATGTAATTAAACACTCTATATCACACTCTAAAAACATGTATTCAATCATTGCACTTGCTGCTTCAGTTCCATAACCCTTTCTCATATGTTTTGGATCAATAAACCACCCTACATCTCTAACAGTAGGATCAAATCCATTATATCCTTCTTCAAAAAATGATTGGCAAGATATTCTTCCTATACATTCTCCAGTTTCTTTAAGGAATATACTCCAATAGTATATATATGGTTCATTAGCAATTTTTATAAATTCTTTAAATAAAGGTTCTTGTTTAGACCAATCTTTTATCTTCTCAATATATTCTTTTTTAGTGTGTATTTGATCTTTTGGAGTAATAACACAATATTTATTTACTTCTGGTAACATCAATAAACTCCATAAATAATATTGTTCATCCATTGTTTGTGCTTTTAATATTAATCTATCGGTTTCTATTGTCTTACTACCTAAATTTATCATTTTATCACAACTTTTCTTTAACTTAATAATTAGTTCTTAATTCATATACTACTACTTTTTCCTTTTTTTCTCCTATTTCTTTATTAAATAATGCAAATTCAACAATAACATCGTACAAATTATTATCTGATATATATTTATAAATATAATCAAAATGAGGAATATAGTTTAATCTTTTATCAAAAATAGTAGTTTTTAAATTATAATCTGGTTCTCTTATGGCATCTCTTACAGATGCTTTTGGATCTAATGATAAAATTGCATATACTTCTCCATTTGATAAAAATTCAATTTCACCAACAAGTAATTGATTATCTACATAATTTGCTGAACTAACATTTATAGAAAAAAGATTATATCCATCAATTTCATCTAAAACTTTATCTGCAGCAACTTTTAATTTAAATACTCCACTAGCTTTAGATTTATCTCTTATAGCATAATAATCTGCTGGATTATTTTTTATAAATTTTTCTATTTTTTCTTGATTATCTTTTTCGAATATCTGTTCAGGAAATTTATTTAATTCAAGCTTTTTTATCGTTTCTGCACTTTCGATTTTATTATTTATAATCATCTTTTCTCCATATGTTCTATCTAAATTTTAATACCTTTACTGGTCCTCTAAAATTTTTATCTGCTAAATGGGAAGTAGCATGCGATTCAATAACATGTTGCCTTGCACATTCACTTACTCTTCTATTAATTCTTTCAGCAGTTTCTACATCAAGTGTTTCAATTTTTATTACTCTACCACCACAACTTCTCTTTTTTAGTAATGGTCCACAACTACATCTTTTTATTACCTCTTCATTAAATATCATATTTTATCCTCACCTATTTAAATTTTTATTAATATTATACCAATAATAACTATTAATGCTGCTAAAACTTTTTTTAATAATGAATTTTTTTCTTTTAATAAGAAGTATGCTACAAAAACATTTAATATAGTTGTTATTGAAGCAATTGGCGCTATTGTAGTTACACTACCAAATTGATATGCTCTAAGCATTGTTATAATCATTACACCCCAAGAACATCCTACTAAAAAAATAGATTTTTTATTACCATCTTTAAATTCATTTTTGATATCCTTTATTTTAATTCTATCAAATAAAAATATCAATAACGAAGGTACAATTAATGTTAATGCTACATAAATTGGCATATTAAATTTATCAGATATACCAACATCTACAGATAAACCTATAGACATTGCTAAATTACCTAATAAACTATATATAACATATTTATTAAATTCAAATTTTCCTTTTTTATATAAAACAATAATATTTCCTATTATTATTAATAATGCACCAAGTAATTTTTTTAAAATTACTGCTTCTTTAAAAAATATTATTCCCCATATAATTAAAAAAACAGTTGATAATTGTCCTAAAACACTATATGTTGAAACATCTAATCCTCTTCTTGCTGTTGTATTAACTCTATCTGTAATAGCATAAAATATACAAGCAATTCCTAAAAATATCCATGTTATATAATTATTAGGAAATTGAATTTTAAATAAAGGAATAAATATAAGTACAATTAATCCACCAATAAATTGTAATAAAACTGTTAGTGCTCCATCGTTTTTACTACTTCTTGTTGCAATTTTATATGATTGTGTAAATACAATATATAGTATTAAATACAATACTATATTAAACCACCATGTATTTATCATAATAACACCTCTATTTAATAATTAAATCTTCTTCCTTAAATTTATATCCTCTAATATGTGCTACCTTATTATCATCTACTATATGTGCAGTTACATAAATAGAATTATCATCTAATTGTACTTGACCACTATATCCACAATTTGAATTAATATTTCTATCATAATCTATTGGAAAGATTCTAGATACTATTTTATCTCTATCTACTTCTAGTAAATCTTCTTTGGTACAAAAACATCCCATAAATATATTACCATGAACTCCTTTAATTATGTTTTTAGCATAATCAAATCTATAAGTTATTAAATAGTTACCACTATTTAATTTAGATATTATTGGTCTATGACATGCTGGTATAGGCATTCTATATATATCACTCCATGTATTACCTTTATCATATGATATTACTTTTAAACAATCTATACCTTTTCCTGAATTTTCTCTCATTAATGCAACTAATATATTATTATCAATTGAAATAATACTTGTTTCACATACATCATACACATCTGATTTAGCTAATAATGATTTATTCCATGTATTACCTTTATCATAACTTGTATATAAATAAGTTTCTCTTCTACCATTATTATTTTCTTGAGTAGATGTAATCCATCTATCATCTAATTCTAATAGTTTATCAGGTACTATTCCATTAATAGATGTTTTAATTGGTCCATTAATTAAATTAAAATTATTATCAAATATCCACATATAAACATAACTATCTTTTTTAGTTTTATCATCATTTAAATACCAAGTACTTAACATAATAATTCTTCCATCTTTTAATTTAGATAATCTTGAACAATCCCATCTTCCATTATCATCAAATTTTGTTTGAAATATTGTTCTATCAGTCCAAGTAATACCATTGTCTAACGATTTACTAAAACATATATTACTTTCTTTAGTATCTTTATTCATTTCAGAAAAAACACAGATTAAATAACCATTCAATTCTATTAAATCAGTAAAAGCTCTATAATACTTTTCATCTTTACTAATTATATACTTATCTATCATAATTCATACCTCTTTTATATTTAATTATTTTTGAATAACAAAATAACCATTTTTGAATATACTATCGATATTACAATTATTATCAATTAAATATTGTATTACAGCTCCTGCTACTGCTGATAACAATATCTTAGCAGTTTCAGATAAATAATTAATCATTACTATTTGATCTGCTGCTACTTCATTAAGATTAAAACTCATTCCCTTTAATTCATCAAAATACTCAGATAAAGCCCACTCAATTTTATACTTTTTTCCTTCTACATCTATTTCTATAATTTGCATCATTATTCCACCTACTTTATTCCTAATTCTTCATCTAATGGTGGATTTGAAAAATATGTTCTTACTTCATTACCTTCTTCCATAAGTTCTTTCATCTCATATCCTTCTCCACTTATTAATTTAAAATTAATTTCATTAATATATTTATTTTTAAACTCTTCATAATTAGTTATAGTAAAATCACTAAAATTATAGCATAAAAAAAGCCGATTTGCTACAATCGGACATCTTCTTAATATATATATAATAATTTATTTTTTTAATGTTTTACATACAACATTTATTTCTTTTTCAATATCATTATGAAATTCTTCAAATAATTTAGTTTTATTAGCACATAAATCAGAATAATACTCTTTTTTTTCTCTTAATATATTTGTAGATTGAATACTATCTATATAATTATGTGATTCTGTTTCTAATAATATTTTTAACATTTTCTCTGGTTCTACTCCAAAGAATAGACCACATGAAAATGGTTTAATATCACATATAATAGATGAATTAGAATCCGTAGCAACTAGGAATGCTATAAAATGATAATATAAAGAATAAGTTGGATCTATAACAAACATATTACCATTAGTTTTAGTAAGTACTGCTGCGTGACTACCACTTATAAACGTTTTTCCAATAATAGAATCATATATTTTAGGTAATAATGAATTATAATATTTTTTAAATCTTTTATATGAGAATCTTTCTATTGTATAAGATAAATCACAACCAACTCTATATGATTCTATTCCATAATTATTTAATATATCATTAAGCATAGTAGAAACATTTAAACATACACCTCTACCACGCATTATGTCAGCACCATAATTACTAAACTCTCTAACAAGATTTTTATCTTTAAATTCAAATATATTATTCTTTGAAAAATAACCATTTAAAAGCATATATCTATATACTAACGATATATCAATAGCATCTTCAAGTTTTAATTCATTACGCATTAATTTAATCGTTTTATTTATTATATGATTATAAGCTATATTATACTTTTCAGTACTACATTTTGATATTTCTTCATCAAATTTAATATATGCATTTTTAAACCATTTAGAATTCAATGTTTTAATACATCTTTTTTTTGAAATTTCTATTTCTGTTGAATTTAACATTTTTATACTTACCCCTTTTTAAACAACAATATTTAGTCATTTATTAAGGTGTATAATATATTTTATTTAATTATTTGTCAAATTTTCTTATACTAATAAATAATAAAGCAAATAAATATACTAGTGTTGTAATAATACTTGATTCTATTCCATAACTACTACCAGTAAGAAAGTTATTTACAGGTGACATTTTAAATATTGAATTAGATACTTCATTACCACTTAGATTTAATCCAATAACACAATATAATGCAATATTCCATATATAATGAAAACCTATAGCAGAATAAATATTTTTATCTTTTAATGTTAACAGAGAAAATATTAATCCTATTAATATAGCATTTGTAATACCTATTAGACCTATTAAAGTACCATCACTAAACATTTTTGAGACATGTCCAATCATAAAAAAGGAAATATTGATTGCTACAGCAAAAATGGTAGGTATTTTTTCTTTTAATCTATGTAATATAAATCCTCTGCATATTAATTCTTCCATAGTACTTTGAATTAAATATGCTAATAAAAATAATATAATAAATAACCAATTTATATCTTTATTTATTCCATTAAATTTTACTATACCAAATAATATTAATGGAATAATTATTAGTAATAATGTTATTATCCCAATAAATACTCCTTTAAAAAATGATTTATAATTTTTATTTAATCCTATTCTATCTATATTAGATTTATTAATTTTTTTTGTATATATTATAAATGCTAATATTGGAACAATATATCCAAAAAAACTAACCATTAATATAATATTTTCAGGTAATTGTTTATCTGTAGCATTATATCCAAATAAATATGATACTCCTATAATTAATGCTTCACTAAATATTAGACTAATAAAATGTATTAATTGTGTTGTAAGTAATATTTTTATAACATATATTATTTTATTATCTGTATCCTTATTGCTAAATGGATTTATTGATTTAACTATATCAAATACTTTATTTAAAATTTTTTTCATTTTCTTCCTCCCTCATCAATTATAATTTTATATTTTTTTATATAAATATTCTATCAAATGTCTTTGGAACTTTGTCAAAGACATTTAACATATAAAAAAAAGTAGATTTTTTATTAATCTACTAAAAGTTTACACTTTAATGAATAAGATAATAATATTATCTACTATATACTTATTTTTCCATCATTTATTTTATCAATAATAGCTTTAGCTCTAGATTCCATATTTGGTAAATTATCTAATGAAAAAAATTGTAATTTTTTACTTTCATTATCTGATACTTTTATTTCTCCAGTATAATTTTTTACTTTAAATAAAACAATAACTGTACACATTTTATCACCATTTGGATACTCAAAATAATACTCATCACCTGATAAAACAGTAACAAGTTCTAAATCTTCTGCAGTAATACCTGCTTCTTCTTTTAATTCTCTTATTGCTGTTTGTTCTATAGTTTCATGCAATTCCATAGAACCACCAGGTATTCCCCATGTATTAGTGTCAGTTCTTAAATTTAATAATAATTCTTGTTTATCATTAAATACTAGTGTAGTAGCGCCCAATCCAATTAATGGTTCATGCCCTACATATTTTCTTAAATTCATTATATATCCCATAAATCACCTATTTATTAATACATTTTCTTATATTAGATAATGTTAAACAACAACATCCATATTTATCACTATCTTCTTTAGTATAATAACCATTATATGTATCATTTACAACATCATCTATATTATTATAATTATCTTTAAAATCATCATTAAAATACTTACTATAACAATCATACCAATTATTAAATATTTCTATATTTATAACATCTGCATAAACATATTTATCCATATTTGGTAATCTTACAAACCTAATAGTATCTCCAATATTTATTAATTTTCTCTTTTCATCATATAATCTATATTCTCTTATTTTACTACCAGATTCTAATTCATCAAAGTTTTCTCTATATAATTTTAAATCATGAATCATAAACTTCCTCTTTTATTATCTTTTTAATTTTTCTTTTATTTACAAATATTATTTTATTTTTATATTCTTCTAAAATTTTTAATTTATCTTTTTCACCCTTATAATACATATTTACTATAGATATAAAATATTTAAATTGTTTTAAATCAGGATAATGATTATATCTTTCTATACCTATTTTTTGTTTAATCCATCTTTTTACAACTCTATAATATCCTTTAAATCTATTCATTTTTATATAATATATAATATCTGCTTTTTTTCTACCTTTTTTAAACTTATCTCTTCCTACATCTTCAATTATCCAAGACTTATTTTTTAATATATCATTAAACATTTTATCTACTTCTTTATCAGTACGTTTAATATTACCATTATCATCATCCCATATTACTTTATCTAATTCATAATAATTAATATTATATTTTTTTGATAATTTTGTAGCAAACGTAGTTTTACCACTTCCACATGGCCCAATAATATATATTTTTTTATACATATTATCTCACCTTATTTAATCCATATATATTATTATAGTAATTAATAGAATCTATTAATAAGTTATCTTTATTTAATTTAGATATATCTTTTAATCCTTCTATTAATTTATCTTTACCATATACTTCTATATAATAACAAATCATTATATAAGCATAATGATAACTATCATATTCTTTATGTTCTCCAAATTCATTCTCTATTTCATATTGTTCTGGTATAGGTTTATTATTTATATAATTTACCAATATATAATTTAAATCAAACATACCATCTAAATATTTAGCAATTCCTTCATTAATCCATTCTGGTGTAGTACCAAATAATGTATACTGTATTCCATGTATTAATTCATGAAATATTATTTTATCATATTCATATCTTAACCATTCAAATTCTCCTAAATTTCCTTTAGGCTCGAAAAAATTTAAGGAATTATCTTCGTCTTTATGACATGCACACATATAATCTGGATCACCAGTATATCCTCTACTTCTTAATCCACTAACTAAATCTTTTATTGAATCATAAATATATATATTAAACGGTATTTCTATTTCTTCACTATTAAAAAAATCAAATATTATTTTACTTTTAGTTTTAATTATATTATCTACTACTTTATAATAATCTGAATTTTTATTTTGTAAAAAATACTTCATAATATTATCTCCTAATCATTTTTTTATAATAAACAAATTCATCATTTATTTCCTTATACTTTTTATAATTATTTTTTATCATAAAATTAATTAATTCTATATTCTCTTTTTTAATAGTTAAATATACATAATTTATATTATATTCATTACATAAATCATCTATAATTTTTAAATAGTAACTACCTATTCCTTTATTTTTATCTTTTACCAATAATGTTCTAATTTTTAATATATTTCCTTCTTCAAAAAATTCTTTAGAATCTTTCTCATTAATTTTTAAAATTACTATAGATGAAATTGAATTATTATTCATAGTATAAAATACTATAGTATTTTTTTGATTGATTATTTTATTAAACCATATATTAAAATTACTATAATTATCTCTTAGTTCATCAAAAAATTTATCATCAAGTAATATATTACTTTTATCTGAGTAAAAATTATTTATGATTCATCACTATTCCTATTTGTTTATTCTTATTTTTTATAACTTGTTGTGCTACTAAGGATACATCATTTAATACATCTTCTATAGTTTTATTATTACTATGATTTTTCATATAATCTATATAATCTTCTTCTGATAAATCCATTAATATATTAATAATATAACTTAATTCTTCTTCATATTTATCTATATCTCGAAAATATAAATTATCACTATTGTCTAAGCTTTTTTTATATACATCAATTATTTCATCTACACTGTTACATACTAAATATTTCTTATAATTATTTAATGGTGTATTTTGTTTATTTAGATCTTCAAATGCTATATTCCATAATGATGCTTCAATATTAGAATTCATTAACTTATCATCAAGTTCAGCACTTTCATATATCATTTCAATAAAATGTGGATTAAATTCAACTATATCTCTACTATGTTCTTCAAAAAAATAAAATAAATTCTTTCCAGGTACCTTAATAGGTTTTAATCCTGCAAATTTACATAAATCATAAGCAAATTCATATATTTGTTGTTTTATAAAAAGAGTCTCTAAAGAATTTTTCTTATTTTTTTGTGCTTTAACTCCTGTATATAAATATTTAAATATATAATGTAATTTATCACTTAATGAAAAATTACTATCTATATTATTTCTTATATCTCTTTTATACATATTTACAAATCTTTTAACAGTATCAATATCAAATTCTGATTCAGTAAATGTTACTCCATATGTTTCATAAATAAATTTAGAACAAGATATATCATATAAACTATCACACATAATATTTATTTTATTACTATATCCATAACTTCTATATTTTCTAATTATATCAAATAACTTATCAAGATAAATACTATTAATTTCCATTTTGCGTTCTAATATATCTTTTCTATTTGTATTTACTTTTACTAATATAGAATCAGTAATATTAGTAATTGACATGTCTGATAATTTTGATAATTCATCAAAGCAATCTAATCCATTTAATAATTGTTTATATGAAATAGAACTATAACTATCTTCTTTTTTCCAATATTCAAAATCTTCTTTAGTAAACCAATCATGGCTTATTGTAACATATTCATCATTTAAACCTCTTAAAATTACAGTAACTTTCTCTTTTTGAAATAAAAATTTCAAATTATATGATGGAGATATATTGTAAAATAATAAAGTTAATTGTCTATTTCTACATAAATTAATTACATCTTTTAAAAATTCTTCATCATTTAAATACTTATCTATATGTAATGTAATATTTTCATCAGATTGTTTTAATTTTTCTATTATTTTTTGTTTTCTTAAATTACCATTTTCTAAAAAAATTTTTTCTAATTCTTCCCTATTAGAATTAACTAAATTAGGATGTAATACTAAAGTATAAAAATTAGGTGATACAACTGAATATTTATAACTTTTTTTACTCTTATTTTCATCATAATAATCTTTAGAAATGCCAAAGGAAATATTAAATAATTTAGTACATTCTAACTCGTTTAATACCTTTTCTAAGGTATTTATATCTTTAATACATTCACTTTCACGTGCCATATAAACCACCTTTTAATAACTATATTTATTATAACATAAAAAAAAGTAGAATTTATTCTACTTAATTAATTCTCTATATTTTTTTAATAAACTCATTTGTTTATTAAATCCTTCTATATCCCATTTGCTAAATGTATAATCTGGATTATTATCTTTTTTTAATTTTTCTAATTCTTCTATACTAAAATATTTTACTTTATTTACCTCTTCTTTTTGTAAAATAAATTCATCTTCTTTTTTATCAGTAAAAAATATATATCCATACGAATAATAATTTTCCAAAGGATCTATACTTTTAAATATTTCTATATTATTAATATCTTTATCATCTACTAATAATCCTATTTCTTCATATATTTCTCTTTTTATTGCTTCATCACATGTTTCTTTTGAATCTACATGTCCACCTGTCCTTGACCATTTACCTGGATTTTTCTTTTTTGATAATGCCCTTTGTTGTAATAAAACTTCACCATTATTATTCATAATCCATGCTGATACATGACGATGCCATAATTTTCTTTCATGTACCTCATCTCTATCTTTAGCAATTCCTAAATAATTATTATTTTCATCATATACATCAATTAATTCCATAATAAGCCTCACTTTTTTATTATAACATAAAAGGTAGATTATATAATCTACCTAGTATAATGTTTTATTTTCTTTATTTTTATATTCTTCAAATACTTTTATAGTTTCTTCTCTATCTAAACTACTTAAATTTAATATTTCATTATTAGTATTATATTTTTTATTCTCTATATAATCATATATAAAATCATCTCTAAATCCTATATGTGCTGCATCTTCTTTAGTATTACCATAATATACTTTTTTTATATTTGACCATATTATAGCTGACATACACATAGGACAAGGAAAACAACTCGTATAAAGTTCGCAATCACTTAAATCATATGAATTAATATTCTTGCATGCTTCTCTTATAGCGGTTATTTCAGCATGCGCTGTAGGATCATTATTAATTAAAACTTGATTACTTCCTTTACCAATTATTTCACCATTTTTTACTATACAGGCACCAAATGGTCCTCCATTATTAGTGAATAAATTATTTTTTGATAAATTGTTAGCTATTTCCATATATTTATTCATAAAAAACTACTCCTTATTTTATACAAAAGGAAAAGCCACATACTATGTGACTTTAAGTTAGATGTTTGAAAATTAAACAGTATAATTTCCGTCAACAAATACGATTTCTTCTTGATTAGCCATTGCAGAACCATAAACTTTAGTTAAGCAAATAACCCAGTCAATTAAAGCCCATATTCCACATCCACCACAAGTGATAAGTTTTAAAACACCAAGTCCAACTTGTCCTCTAGCGAATCTGTCAACACCAAGTCCACCTAGTAACCAAGTAAATACCCAACAGAATAGATGCTTATTAAATCTTTTTTCCATCTTAACTACCTCCCAAATATATTATAAAGCATTAAAAAAAATATGTAAATATTTTATTTAAATTTTAAACTTTTTACATATCTTTCTATTCCTTCTTCAAATGTTATTTTAGGCTCATAATCAAGTAATCTTTTAGCTTTAGATATATCAGCCCATGTATAATTAACATCTCCTGGTTGCATACCTAATCGATTAATTATTACATGTTTATTAAGTTTTTTACCCAAAATATTAATCATATCAATTAATTTTACTGGATTAGAATTACCAATATTTATTATTTCACATACATCTTTATTATTTTCTAAATATTTTATTGACGAAATAATACCACTTAAAGTATCTTCTATATAAGTATAATCTCTATATGTACTACCATCTCCATACATATCTATAGCTTGATCATTTAATATTAAATTAGTAAATTTACTTATAGCTAAATCTGGTCTTTGTCTTGGACCATATACTGTAAATAATCTAAGTATAATAGAATCTATATTATATAGATTATGATATAAATAAGTAATCTCCTCACCATACTTTTTAGTTGCTGCATATGGACTAATAACAGAATCAACACAACAATTTTCTTTAAATAATTTTTCTCTGCAATTAGCATATACACTACTAGACGATATAAATATAAATTTATTTATACAATAATCCTTCATTTTTTCTAATAAATTCAAAGTACCTGTACAATTAACATCATGATATAATCTTGGATTAATAATTGAATTTCTAACACCTGCCATAGCAGCTAAATGTATTACAACATCAATTTGATGATTAGAAAAAATAGTATCTAGTAATTCTTTATCTCTTATATCTCCTCGATATAATTTAAAATTTTTATAACCTATATAATCTCCTATATTATTTTCTTTTATATCAGGATTATAATAATCATTAAAATTATCTATCACAATTATATTATTATCATTAATTAACTTTTGTACTAAGCTAGATCCTATAAATCCAGCACCACCTGTTATTAAGTATGTTTTCATATATATCAATCCTTACACCAAAATAATTATAACAAAAAAAACTAGATTAAATCTAGTTTAAATATTATTTAAATCAATATTTGTAGCGCCTGTGTAATAATATATAGTATTATTATCTATCCATAAATATATAGGCATACTTGAATCATTTGTTGATACTAAATTATCTTCTGTTAAAGTAACGGTTGGTAAAGTTAATATTCTATTCAAATCATTATTCTTATCAATTGAAGTAATTGATGAATCTAAATTTTGAACTTTAGTTAAAAGTTCTGCATTATCTAAAAATTTAGCAGACAATTCTTTAGTTTGAATACTACTTGTTTTTTCTACTGATAAAGTAAATGCACAATAAGTTGTACCTACTATACCTATAATTAATACATAAATTAATAATAATTTTAATTTATTCATTTAATCATCTTCCTTCAATTAATTATCTTGAATACACTTAACTTTTGCTTTATAATTTATATTTTGACTTGAACCATTTTTACTTTTAACTTGAATAATATGTGTATTATATCTTCTCATGTCATTAGATATAGTACCATTTATAGATAAATTATCATTAAATTCATTGTTATATCCAAATACTGCATTTGAAGTATTATTTTCTTCAAATGTTAATACATATTTAATTGGTTCTTTTGTTAATAAATTTGAACTATTATAATTTTTTACTATTACTTTAAACTCTGAATATCCATATATACTTTTTTCTGAATTTTCTACTTCAGCTATTTCAGCATCACAAATTACATTAGCACTAGTTGAAACAATAGTTACATGCATATTTCTTATATAATATGAATATGTAATATTACCACTTATTAATACAATGGTAAGTAATAATAATATTAAAATAATCTTTTTTTTCACAATATCACCAATTTCTAATATTTATAAAATATATAATATAAATTTCCACTTGTTACAGTAGAATCACTGAATTTCCAATATATAGTTTTACTCACTTCTGTTGGACTAGTATTAGCATTATATATATCTTCTATACTTGTAATTTCATTAGTAAATAATGAGTCTGAATATAAATGTAATGTATTTGATACTTCACTAGGATTAAAATGTATTCTATAATTAGTATTTGATAAATTAGTAAAATCTAAATTTAATGTAAAACTTCCTTCTAATCCATCTAAACTAATTCTTCCTGTAGGTCTTTCTATATCATTAACAACAATAGTTCTACCATCTAAATGTTGTGAAAAACGTACATTAAATGGAACAGATATTTCTCTATCCATATAATAACTATCATTACTATTAGCATTTGAAGAATCTATATATTTCCATTCCCAATATATAAAATGTTCAGCAGATTTTTTAGCATAATCTTTTATATGTACACCTTCTAAAGAAGTAATTTCACTAGTTAATTCTTCATCTGCATAAAAATGAATATTTAAAGGTATATTAGTACGATCAAAAGTTATTTCATAAAATGTATCAGTATATATATCACTAAAATCTAAATCTATTTTAAATACTCCTTTAGCACCTGGGGATAAATTTTTACCATTAGTAATTGTACTAGATAAATCTATACTTTGATTATTTAACACACTATTATTTACTTTAGGTGAAAAACCAAGTGCTATTATTTTAGTTGAACCACTAAAGTTTCCAGCTGCTGTAAAATATGAAAAACATGCAAATCCAGATACTATAAATAAAGATATACATATAATAATAAATATCCTTATTTTATCGAATTTAGTAAATGATATTTTATGTAGCACTTTCTCTCACCTTCTTCTTACTTCCGATAATATAATCTAAAGCTAATAACGCTATAAGAATAATTATAACTATTATTTTATTATTAATTAAGAAATTTAATAAATCACTTTTAAAAACAAATTTACCAATAATTAAATTTTTATTAAATGGTTCATCTTCTACTGTATTAGCATCACCTTTAGTAGTGACCATATCACCATCTATTTTTGTTATTCTATGTGTAACATATATATTATCATGTTTAAATGTTACAATATCTCCTACTTTATATTCATCTACTCTTTTTACTATGATATTATCTCCAATTTTTAATGTATCTTCCATACTACCTGATAAAACAGTAAATAAATAATAATTAAAGAATGATACTGGTTTATTTTTATTCATATTAGATATAATTATTATTCCAATTAAAAGGACTATAATAGTATCTAATATTATATTCTTTATAATATTTAATATTTTCATACATTATTCTTTCTATATTTTATAGTAAATAAAGTAATTAACATAATTATTGAAAATAAACAAATATTTATATATACAAATATATTATCTAATGTCATTGGTGATTCTTCACTAGCACCTTTTACTTTCTTTTCTACACCTGTTGCTCTATATGATTGGATATTTAATTTTAATGTATAGTATGCTCCATCTGTTCTTCCTACTTCAGTATCATTAGCAGCATCTACCCATTTCCACTCTATAGTATAGTTATCTTTTTCATTACTTTTTAATATCTTATCTTCTATATTCATATCAGATATTTTAACATAAGTATTACTATTACCAACTATATATTTTCCATTTCTCTTAATTTTATATCTCATATTAACATTATAAATATTTGTTTCATCAAGACTTAATTTATATTTATATATACCTTTAGTATTATTATTTACTACAAAGTCATAACTACCTTTATCTCCAGGTGATACATAATCTACATCGAATATTTTTAATTCTACATCTTGATTCCATCCATCTTCATAATCAGTAATAGTTAAATCTCCATTTTCATCTACAACAAAATTAGAATTACTTGTTGTATTACTATTACTAGTTACATTAGAATTATTATTACTATCTATTATTTGATTACTAGATATATTACTTACTTTATTACTTGTTTTATTTGAATTAATAGTTGATTTACTATTAGATGTTTTATTTGAATTATCATTAGATGTTATATTTGAATTACTAGCTATATTACTAGTTACATTTGAATTACTTATAACATTAGATGTAATATTACTATTTACATTAGAAGTATTGCTTACTTTATTACTATTTGTTTCGTTTGAACCTTTTACACCTTTATTACAATTACTTCCTGTACATTCAATATTTATTACATTTTTATCTTCTTTTTTATGACTATTAGTGAAATATATATAAGTAAAAACGCCTAATACTATTACACTAAGTATAACTCCAATAAATATTTTATTTTTCATATATTTCACCTTTCTTAACTTATTCCTAATTTAAGAATCTAAGACATTTTAGATTCTTAAATTAAGAATAAATAATTATTCTTAATCATGTACTTGAGTTGCTCTAATTTTAAATGTAGCTGATAATTCTATTTCTCCACCTTCTACTGGACTTGTTACCTCTTCTGGAGATGAACTAGTTCCATCAGTAGAACCATTAGCAAATTGAACTGGTACAGTTATTGTTAAAGTACCTGTCTCCCCTGGAGCTAAATTAGTACTACTCCAAGAAGTTTCTGGAGTACCAACTGTATATCCTATAGATGAATTATTATTTTCATTAGATATATTTAAATCATATTCTCCAACTGTAATATTAGTACCACCATCATTTTTTACATCTTGTGTAGCAGTACAAGTAACTAAGTCATTTCCTCCAGCGTATTCTTTATCACAATCAAATGAAATACTAGTATAACCACTAGAGATAAATGAACCATTATATACTGTTGGATTAAATGATGTAACTTTGATTGTATCTGAATTTGTTGAGAAATCTCCTTTTGCCCAATAGTAAGAATAAGCACCATAACCAGCAGTTCCTACTAAAGCAACAGCAGCTAAGATTCCAATAGTTAATTTCTTTTTATTTTTCATTATTTCACCACCTTTCAAGAATCATTAGAATAGTCACACATAACGTTGTTTATTATCATACTAGTCTATTCTACAATATAATTTTAACACATTAATTTTTATATGTAAACAAACAAAAAAGAAAGAAAAAATTAATTTTTAATTTTTTCTTTAATAATATTTAATAATCTATATACGTTTAATAAAATAAATATAGTTTGTAATATATATGCATTTCCTAAATATATAGGTCTAATAGCATGAAATGATGTAGTATGAGTATAAGCTACTCCACCTATAATTAATAAATAACTAATAATAAGTATATGACTAATGATACTTATATTATCAAACTTAAATATATATCTAAAATATACTATAAGTGCGATTAAACTAAATACTATAGATACATACTTATATATATTTCTTATTATTTCATATTGTATAGGATTCTTATCAACTATATTAACTGTATGATGATAATCATTATAAGCAAAGAAATATGCATTGTAATTTTTATCATATTTATATCCATTAGTATCTGTCATAGTTTTAATTTCTTTATAAGTTGTAACATAATATATTGTATATAATACATTTTTTGGTATAATTTTTATTTCTTTCGAAGAAGGTACACTCATAAATATAGATGGCATAATAAACTCTTTTTTTAAAGTACCATCTTTAAATAGTTTATCTATTTCTTCTCCTAATTTTCTATAATATTCTTCACTTTCTTTACCTGTTTTAAATTCATTTTTTTGATTAATCATATTTCTTAAATACCATATAATATTGCCATTATATATTTCACCATTAGAGTTTGCTACTTCTTTATAATAATTATCTATTTCTTCATGAGTAAAATTAAAAGTCTTTGTATTATCTGCTAAAGCATATAAAGTACTTTTATTTATAGATATTTTTTCTTTTTTCTCATCTTCTTTTATTTGTAATATTTTCTTATAAGTATTATGAAATTCAGATTTTTGTATTTCATTATAAGTATATATTCCATAATGTTTATAATTAATTAAAGATACAATATTAAGAGATAATATTAGTAATACAAACGGAATACATGATATTAATACATTCTTTATTTTCCTATATTTAAATATAGGATAAATAAAGATGATTAATAATGTAGGATATGTCCAGATATTATCCTCTCTTGTTAAAAACATTAAAATAAGTGATATTCCTAATATAATATTATTAAGTATTTTATTTTTATCATTAAATAATACTCTTATGGTAGCACCTAAAAATAATAATAATTCTATTATAGATATACTATTTCTATATAGTCTTTGAAATAAATCTTGTGAAAATGTTACTGGATTAAATAATAATACTAAATATATTACAAAAATTACTTTTTTACTTTTTACAATATTCTTTAAAGAGGATGAAAAATATAATAATGAAAGAATATATAATATAGTTAACAATACTGTATATTTTATTCTATATAATCTTGTTATAAATAGAAAAAAAGGAAATATTGGTCCTTTAATAAGAGCTCTAATAGAATAATCAATACCTAAGTAATTATGCTCAAACAAACTGTTAGCATTTATTATCATTAAATAATCATCATATTGCATACTGCTTATATAAAAACACGGTAATTTAAACGATAATAAAAATCTAAACATACTTACTAATACTATACAAAATATAAATCTATGTTTTTTAATAAATTCAATCATACTTCACCTTTTTATATACATATTTCTTACATAATATATAGTTAATTAATACAACTAGTATTAATATAACTATTTTACCTATTAAAGCATCCACTTTAAATATTTCAACTAATAATATTAATCCAAAGTAATCAATAATCATAGTTATAAATCTTGAAAATATATATTTAAATATTTCTTTAGATAGTTCTTTATTATTATTACATTTAGATTTAAATACAAATATTTTATTTATAAAATACGCTATAGTTTTAATACTTATTAATGTAATTATATTAGCTATTTTATAATCTATTTTAAATAGTAGTAATACATCAAATAATAATATATGTAATAAAGTAGTTATTACTCCACCTATACCATAACTAATAAATTCTTTATTCTTTTTTATAATATTAATCATTATTTTTATCCATTATTTGTTTTAATATAACTGCTAATAAACCTATAGAAAATACTATAACAGATACTAATAGTCCACCTAAACCTAATATATATCCTGCTTTAATACCTATAAAGTGTGAAAATATAAATCCTATTATTGATAGCACAATGCAAAACATAGAAAGTGCTGTAAAGATTTTTAAAGGATTATAATATACACAAGATTCTAATATATATTTCATTGATTTTAATGAGTCTCTAAATAATTTTATTTTAGATTTACCTACTCTTTTATTATATGGAATATCAATATATGTAACAAAATGATTATTCATAAAATATGCTAAAGTTTGTGATGTTGTAAAACTAAATGTATCACATAATCTTGGAAAATATTTAATTACCAATGATTTATCAAATATACGTAACCCTGAATTAATATCTTTTATCTTTTTTTCAGATACAAATTCTACCAATCTTTTTAGCATTTTTCTTAATATACTTTTAAATATACTTTGTCTATAATATTTACCTGTACGTGCAGCTACTACTAAATCAAATCCTTCTTTTTTCTTTTCTAACATTTCAGGGACCACATCAAATGGATATGTTAAATCAGCATCTGTTATAACAATTGTTTCATTTTTTGCTGCTTTGATTCCTCTTTTTAAAGAAAAACCATAACCCATATTTGTTGGATTAGTTATTACAACAGCACCACATTTTTGTGCTATAGATGCTGTATTATCACTTGATCCATCATTTACTATAATAATCTCTGATTTTTTATATATTTTATTTTTCTTCATTACTTTTTTTATTTCATCTATTGTTGCTTCTATAGATTGTTCCTCATTATATGCTGGTATTACTACTGAAATCATTATTACACTACTCCCTGAATTATATTATTTTTTTAATAAAAATATATATGAATATGTCTTATCTACATCTTCTTTGTTAGGATATCCTACTATTTTAGCATCATCACTAACATTAGTAATATAGTAATCAGTTATATCTTTATTAACTATTTTATTTATATATGATTGACCATATATTTCCTCTATTTTAAAACCTATTTTTTTTATTAATTCTTGTAATTCATTTATATCAAATACATGTAAGTGATATGTATCTTTATTCTTACCATTTTCTATTACTTCATATTTTGAATTTGGTACAGATAATATTAGTGTTCCATTATTTTCTAATATATTGTATAAAGTATTTAAAAACTTTTCTGGATATCTTACATGTTCTATTGTTTCAAAACATGCTATTCCATCATACTTTCCAGGTATTGGTTCTAAATCTACATCTATCTGATAAAACTCAATATTTGGACTTTTATATCTTTTTTTAGCGATATCTAAATATTCTTTTTTTCTATCAACACCTACTATTTTTTTTACATGCTTACTTAATAGATTTACTCCATAT
This sequence comes from uncultured Erysipelotrichaceae bacterium, assembly GCA_902795975.1. The sequence goes on along the minus strand of CADBNE010000008.1, from coordinate 37,757 downwards.
CCATCAGCACATGCTACATCTAATACATTTTCAAAATCTTTTAATACTTTTGATGCAAAATAGTATCTACCTAAATGTTCTACTCTCATAAAATAATCATATTTTTCATCAAAGGGATTAATATATTCTACATTTATATCCATAAATCCTCCTAATATTACCTAAATTATAGCATAAATATAATTATTTTTTATATTTACTACTTACTTCTTTTAAAACTATATTATTATTTTCTTCATAATACTCATATTCATAAGTCTTACCATCTAAATATGTATAAACATTATGTAATCCATTTTTATACCATACTGAATAATTAAAGTCTTCTGTTTTATACATATCAGTTAATATATTTTGAATTTCTATATTTCTTTTATCAAATATATCATCATATTCTAATTCTTCAAATTCATTTAATTTAGGATGATGTGTCAATGTTTTTAATATTCCCCATCCTTCTTTTTCTTCTTTGTTTAATATTTCAAATCCATAATCAAGATAAATAATAGCTGCTAACCATGTAGTAGTTTGAGTATGTAATGTTATTTTATTATGTCCTAATTCTTTAGCAAGTTCTACAGTTTTACTTATCAAAGGTTTAGATAATTTTTTTCCTTGATATTCTCTTCTTATTGCTAACCAATCTACAGCGCATTCTCCATTATTTAATAATGATATTGTAGAAGTTCCAACTTTTAAATTAGTATTATCTTCTACAATAAATATAAGTCTTTTATCTAACTCGTTTATAAATGAATCAAAGAATGTATGAAAATATTCTAATCCCATATCTATAGAAGTAAACTCACCTGTAGATATATGAATATCTATCCAATCATATTCATCACCTTGTTTATAATATTCAAAATGATATCCATTAGGTAATTCATACTTAGTATATTTAGATGTATCATTAAATATCATTAATAATTCATAATATTTTATCGTATTATTATATGTTTTCATCAATCACCTATTATCACAATCAAATATTGTTTTACTTTCTATATACTTTCCATAATCTTCTTTCCATTTTTTATGTATCCATGAATTATCAAATTCTATTAATGCATCATGTGATAAATTCATTTTTATCATCAAGTCATATCTATTAGATAGTTTAGAATTTGATATATAAATATCTATTTTATTTATACCATTTATATTTAATGATTCATTAAATAATTCTTTTATATTATTTATTTCATCTAAATAATTATAATTATCTATAAATTTTACTATTATATAATGTTCCATATCTACCTCATATATTTCATATAATATCTACTTTCTGTTTCTTCAATTATATTAAATCCTAATCTTTTATATAAATTAAATGCTTTAATATTATCTTTATATACATATAGATATATTATATTATTTTTTTCTAATATATTTTTTATAATATCAGTACCTATTCCTTTATTTCTATAATTTTCTTCTATATATATTTCATCTAATAACATTCCATCATCTTTACTATATATAAGTAAACATCCAACTATATTATTATCAACTACTATATTAGAATAATACTCTAATAATTCTGGTACTTTTTTACTAACATAATTTTCTATTTTATTTACTTCTTCTATACTAAGTTTTGGTGCATATTCATATATAGTTTTCTTTTTATATTTTATTAATCTATCTATATCATGAATAGTAGAATTTATTAATTTATATTTCATATATACTCCATTATTTTCTTACTTTATATACAAGTTGTACATAAGAATCATTTAGTTTATTACACTCTAATAATTCTAATGTTTTTAATTTATCTAGTTCAGTTTCATCTTTAATGGATTCTCCATCTATTAATGTAGATACATCAGAACCACCTACTAATATAGGTGCTACAACAATATTTACATAATCTATTAAATTTTCTCTTAGGAATAATCCATTTAAATTACCACCAGATTGTATAGTTAATCTATCAGCATTATATTTACTATACAAATCTTCTAATAATTTACTTAAATTTAATTCATCATAATATAATATTTCTAAATTACTATATTTATCTTTAATATTAAATGCTGGATGATTAATATTTGTAGTAACTAATATTAATCTTCCTGTCCAATTACATAAATAGTTTATTCCTGATTCTTTTAAATGTGGTTTACTATCTATTATTACAAATGTAATATCATCCATTTTTTCTGGTATATTATTTTTTTCATTAACACCTATTTTTGCCATTACTCTTCCTGTATTAAGTGAAAATAAATCTGTATTACTTTCTATTTCATAATACTGATGTAATCCTTCTTTTACTCCATCAATTTTTGAATAATCTTTATCAACATCTAATCTATCATTATTACCTGTACTTATTTTTCCATCTAATGATTCTAGCATAAATAAAGTAGTTATTGGTCTATTCATTATATCCTCCTTATTACTTCTCCTATTATCATATAATGTTCATCATTATTATATGTATTATCTTCACTATTTACAAAACAATTACTATCTAATTGTTGTACATATATTTTCTTAAGCACTATAGTCTCATATGCTTCTTCATATGTAATACCATCTTCTAATATTTTAGGATTAAATTTAGTAAGTTCTAATTTATTAGTATCTCTACCTGAATATTTACCAAATACGCCTAATTCATTTTTATATTTTTCATCATAAAATGAAATAGTAAATGTATCATTATTATTTAAAAATTCAAATGTATATCTACTTGGTCTTATATATATAGTTATTATATCTTTAAACCATAATGTTCCCATAGAACCCCATGATATAGTCATGGAATTAAATTTATCTTTTGTACCTGCTGTTACTAATGCCCATTCTTTATTAAATTTTTCAAATGGATTAATATTATAATTATTCATATTATCACCCATATTGATTATATCATACTAAACAAAAAAAATGCCATTAAAGGCATTTTATTTTATTTGTTATTTTATCTTCATAATCAGTATCTTCTAAGTATAATGTACATGCTATTACACTTTTTAAATAATTAATTCTTTCTATATCACAACTAATTAATGAATCAATCAACTCCATTTTTATTCCTGGATATATACTATCTATATAATCTAATATATATTTTTGTTCAAAAAAAGTAGCATCATCCTTAATTAAATCTATTTTATTTTGAATTTTTTGATATAAACATATTTTTATATTATTACAATAAACTTTTGATTTTTGATTTTTTTCTTCTAATGTATCAGCTAAATTATCTATAGTTTCCTTTAAATAAGTATTTTCATAAAAATCAATAGCATTATCTACTAACTTAGACCAAATCATTTTTTCATTATTATCAAACATATCAAATAATTTTTTCTTTAAACTTGGATCTTCATCTAAGAAATCTTTAATAATAGATTTTGTTATTCTGATTTCTTTAGAATAAAAACTTATTTCGTTCTTTATACAACTTCTTTCAGTAATAGTTAACTTTTTATTTTTTAAAGAAGCTTGATAACTTAAATACTTATTAATAAATTCTTTTAACTTAATAAAATATTTATATTGATTATTAACATTTCTATATTCATTCAAAAAATCATTATCATTATATATAGCACATGTTTCGTTTACTAAAGGTATATTAAGTAACTCAATATTAGATTTTTTATCTGTAAAACATATAGCATTTGTTTCATCTACAAAATCTCCATTTTCTAAAAAACTAAGTATATAACTAAACCTAGATAAAATGCTATCATCTTTTATTCCTTTATTTAAACTATGACTATTTATTTCTTTTATTTTAGTACATAAGCAATCATATTCTTTTAATCCTGAATCATTATAATTTTTTAAAAAATCTAATACTTCTGCTCTTTCATTTTCATATAATGGAATTATTTTATTTAATAATTTAACTAATTTTAAATATTGTTCTATTAATCTTCTATTTTCCTTTATATTTTTCTTTTTATTATCTATTTCATCTAATAATTTAATAATTAAATTTTTAGTATTTTCTCCTAACCCATATATATACATATTATCCCCTCTTTTTTTTGAAATATTTTATTATAAATAATATTAAAAGTCAAATAAAAAGAATGCATAAAAGCATTCTACTTAGCAAACTTTTTATTTAAAAATAGGATTAATATATTTACCACATAACCAATAATAAACATTAAAGGTAATGATATGTATACATTATTTATATTACCATGTAAAAAGCCATAAAAATCATATTTTAGCAATGACTCTTTACCATTAAAATGATAAAATATTGTAGCACAATAATATAATGAATATAATACCATAGGTATTAATCCATACAATGTATATTTATATTTACTTTCAAATTTTTCAAATAATATAAACGAAATAAGTGCTAAAACAGGAACTATTAAATGAAAGAATAAATTACTATTATTATACATTTCATAAAAACCATATTGTGGTGCTAAAAATAATAATGTAACTAAAAATGTAATTGCTATAGATGATGTTCCAACTAATTTTAAAACATATACTGATTTTGGTATTTCTTCTATTTTATTTTTTAATAATTTTATTTCTTTAATTGAAAGTATTAAAGAAATAATTCCTATAAGTATATTTGAATCTACAGTATAAAACTTAAACATTCCCATTTTAGAAGTTTGTAATAAAGTTTTATCAGGCATAAATTTTATTCCTAGAAACATAAGTACTGTTCCTATGGATACAAATAATACTATAAGTAAATTTAAAATTAATGATATTTTAATTTTTTTCATACAACCTCCTACTTTATTTTTTTATATTTAAATTATTTTATCTTCTATAGAATCATTAGTAATATATATTATTCAAATAATATTGTTATTAGCATCATATAATTCATAAAAATTATATTGTGTCTTTTAATACTTCCCCCTATTTTCAATATAATTATATCATACTTATATTAAAAATTTACAGTAAATTGATAAATTGTTAACTTAATAAATATTCACTTTATGTAAAATATTTGATATACTTTAGTAAGCAAAGAGAAAAAATAAAGGAGATAATATGAAGAAAAATGGTTTTATAGAAGGAACATTAATAGCTACTTCAATAATAATTATTATAAAGATACTTGGAATGTTATATGTTATTCCATTTTATCAAATAGTAGGTTCTGATGGAACAGCATTATATAGTTATGCATATAATATATATTTAATATTCTTAAGTATATCTAGTGCAGGATTACCCGATGCGATTGCTAAAATAATATCTGAATATAATACATTAGGATATAATGATGCTAAAATACGAGCGTACAAAATTGGAAGAAATTTAATTACAATAATATCTATCGTTTCATTCCTAATATTATTTGTATTTGCTGAAGAAATAGGTAAATTTATTATTGGTAATTTAAAAGGAACAAATACATATAAGGATATAGCATTTGTTATAAGATGTATATCACCTTCAGTATTATTAATTCCATTCTTAAGTATTACTAAAGGATATTTACAAGGACATAAATTTATAAGTGCATCATCAATGAGTCAACTTATAGAACAAGTAATAAGAATATTAATTATACTTGTTGGTTCATTCTTAGTAAGAAAAACATTAAATGGAACATTATCACTTGCTGTAGGTATAGCTCTTACAGGTGCATTCTTTGGAGGACTTGGAGCATATATATATCTTAGAAGAGTTATAAAGAAAGAAAAACTACTCAATGTAGAAAAAACAAACGAAAATATAAGTAATAAAGAAATATTAAAGAAAATAGTTATTTATGCATTACCTTTTGTTGTAATAAGTATAATAACTACTATATATAATGAAACAGATCAAATATTAGTATTAAGAACATTAGAAAGCTTAAATGTAGATCCTCATGAAGTAGAATATATAGCATCATCTATAGCTACTTTAGCACCTAAAATATGTATGGTAATAAATGCTATGGTAATGGGATTAACAATGAGTTTAGTACCTACTATAGTATCTGCATTTGCTAAAAAAGATCATGAAGAAGTTGAAAATAAAATTAATAAAGCTTTAGCTATGATAGTATTTATATCATTACCATTAAGTATAGGTGTATCAATATTATCTCATAGTATTTGGACTCTATTCTATGATACAAATCCTATAGGTGGTGAAATACTTAGTTTAGCTGCCTATTCAGCACTATGTGCTAACATATATTTAACTATATCAGCTATATGTCAAAGTGTTAATAAATATAGTTCAGTATATAAAGTATCAGGACTAGGTTTCTTAATTAATGCATTATTAGATGTACCTATTATGTTATTCTATAATAAAATAGGAATACCTACTTATTTAGGAAGTTTAACAGCTTCAATTATAGGATTCTCAGCATCAGCATTTGTAGGATTAATATTACTTAGAAAAGAATCTAAATACTCATATAGAGAAGCTTTTGAATTATGGTGTAAAACATTAATACCTGCAATTAGTATGTTAGTAATTTTATTAATTATAAATAAAGTATTTGTATTTAATGATTATAGAAGATCATCTGCAATTATTAAAATACTTATTAACTTTGTTATTGGTGCTACTACATATATAGTTATATCTATCAAATTAGGATTATTAGATAAAATAATGGGTAAAAAGACAGTTGCAACTCTAGTAAAAAAATGTACATTTGGTTTAATTAAATTAAAAGAAGATTAAAAAAACTCCTATCTATAAATAGGAGTTTTTACTTGCTTTTTAATATATATTTTACAAGCATCTTCTGCCAAAATTAATGAACCATCATTCATTAATTCAAAATCAGATGTATATTCTAAATTTGTATCATCCATAAATTTCTTATAAAAGTCATTTTGTCTTTTAGCAAATTCTAATTCTCTAATCCAAATTTTTTCTAAATCTTCTAATGAATAATTTTTTAATCTTTTACATAATTCCTCAGAATTTGATGAACCATTAGTTCCTCTAAAATTCTTTCTATATGAAGCAATTGATTCTTCTAAAGATTCAATTTTATCATTATATGACATAACAACATCTTCAAATGTTGGTTCATAAAAATATCCTAAACTAACATTAACATTATAACTATCAGTTTGATTAACATTAATTAAAGAAACATTATTTACTACATCACCATAATTAATTCCAAATGTTTTCCAAAAATCATCAACATAATATTTAACATTATCTGACTCTTTATATTTAAGTGCTCTAGCACAAATATTATAATATAATATTTCTTTAAATATCTTAAATTCTGAAAGTGCAGAAACTTGTTCAGAAGTAATATTATCTTGACGAAGTGCTGATACTTCTAAATTTACTATTGATTCTAAATAATTATATAAATTTTTAGAAAAAATACATTTATATTTTTCTAATTCTTCACCTAATGCCTTTCCTGTTGAATCATCTATTTTATACTTATATCCCATACCTAAACCTCTCCTTCATAATTTTATTATACAAATTAAGTATATATTCTTCAATAGTTAATTAATTTTTTTACTTGTTTTATTTAAAATTAAATCTATTATTTTTGGTATTTCATTCCAATTATCAGTTTGATATCCATCATACATATCATTTTTTCCATATAGAATTGCTATAACACCAACATTAGATGCCTCTTTAACATTTTCTATATCATTATCAATTAATATATTATAATTATGTTCTTTTAAAAATTTCGATTTAGAATGAAATCCCAAATGTAAATAATTATAATTTATATTATTATCTTCAAAATATTTTACCATTTTAGGTTTCAATGGTGCATATTTATCAAGTGGTCTTGCCGATAATAAATCAACTATATAATCTTTATTAATTAAACTATTTATAGCATCTTGTACACCATCTTTAACTTTACCAAAAGCCATTTTTTCCCGATATTCTGTCCAAAAATTAGCAAGTTCTATATCTCCCCAAACATAATTTTTATTTGGATCAATACTAGGATTTTCATTTAAATATATATTCCAATAATAATCTTTTAATTCTTTAGTATTTAATATAGTATCATCTATATCAATAGCAATCTTTATTTTTGAATCATTTTCTTTTTTTATTATATCTAATCTTTTTAATTCTTCTTTTACAAAGTTAGTTGTCTCATATATATCATTTAATACATCTTCTAAATTAACCAACTTAGATTCTTCTAAATTACTATCTGGAACTAAATTATTATTTATATAATTTAAAGTACCATGACTACCAAATAATCCTTTTAAATTTAATTCATCAATATTACATTTAAAATTATTTATTTCTTCACTATTTATAGGAAATGTTCCTAAATTATAATGACGTGCTAAAAGCTTTTGTATTTTTTTTGATTCATGATAGCCAAAATATTCATCTTCTTTTTCCTCATATACTGTACCATCTTTTAAATTATAATAAGTCTTACCATCCTTAACAAATTGATATTTAGGACTAATATATGTTTTCCAATATTGATCAACTATTAAATGTACTAAATATCCAAATGTAAATGGATTATTCAAATCATTATAATATTTTAAATAAAATTCTAAATAATCATTTGCTTCTCCACTTTTTATTCTATGATTCCAAAAATGTGTTAAATATTTATTCTTTTCTCCAGAATTTCTCCAACAATCAGGACTTACAGTACCTATTCTCAATAGTAAATCATCATAATTATAATATGCATTTATCTCTCTTATTATTGATTCATGTATACGTGCTGAAGGCATTATACCTCTCCTATCTAATATTTTTTCATTAATTTTTGTTTTTGATTTTCATATGTATCTAATAAATAATGATATTCTGAATTTTGTGCTAAAAGATCTGCTTTTTTTAATTCAAATAACATTTCTAATTCTTCTTTACTAAATATTTCTAATAAATGTTTTATTCCTTCATCAGTCATTTTTTCTAAATTTATATCGTGATGTAATATTAATTTAGAAACTAATAATTCTAAATTAACATTTAATCTATTCTCTTCAGCAAACCTATAAAATATTTTTCTTGACTCTTCCCAATGTCCATAAAAATGTCCACCTCTTTCATCTTCTGTATATCTTTTTGGTTTACCAGCATCATGAAAAAGTGCTGCTAATCTTAAAGGTAAATTACAAGGTACATTATCAACTACTTTTAATATATGATTATATACATCATATATATGCCATACACTATTTTGATTAAAACCTTTACATTCTTCTAATTCTGGTATCATGGCAAATATTCTATCTTCATTTAATATTATACCTGTACTAGGTTTTTCACTTAATAATATTTCATATAATTCATTTATATCCATAAAACTTCCCTATCTATTTATCTCAACTACTAATAATTATATCATAAAAAAACAGATAAAATCTGTTTATAAATCTATATATAATTATTCTCTATAATATTTATATCTATCATTAACTTTTACTAGTCTTTTAATTGATTCAATTTCTTCTTTTAATTTTTGTTCTTTACTAGATAAAAAATATCTATTAGGATTATATTCTACATACTTTTTATTTTTCTCATCAAATACCATACTAGGTATTTGATATATAGTATAATCATTTAATAAATAATTATAAAATGTTTCATATATATTACTATTTGATGTTGTAATAGTCTTTTTAGTTCTTTCTACTGAATGTAGTCCTAAATACTGTATATAAGTTTCTTTAATAATATCTAACATTTTACTATTTACATATTGTTTATATCTATATTCAATTTCATCATATACATCTGAATAATTAGCACCATATATCTTATTAATAGAATGTCTAATTTGTTCTTCAAATATTTCAAAATCCATAAATAATATTTCTTTACCATATCCTTCTGAAAATAATCCATTTGAATAACAATTATAAAAGAATTGATACATTCTTAATTCTACTTCATTATAATCACTATAATAAAAACCATTTCTATAATCAAACTCTTTAGTACTTTTTTTACTTTCTAATGCTTCTTTTAAATCATCCATCTTAAACTCTATTGTTTCTCTTTCTGCTTTATCTTGCATTTCTTTATTACCATGTATATAACAATCATAATATCTTTTTATAAAATATTTATAAAATTTATTTGTAAATGAATTACAATCATGACCACCTATACCAAAAGGAAACTTTCTTTCTATTGATAGTGCTGTTAACGGAGTAATAAAACCTACAAAAGTACTACAACCATTAAAATTTTCACTTGTTAATTCTCTATCATTTACTATATTTTTATTAAATGGTAAATACATAATATCCCCCCTAGCATATTAATTATTTATTTAAAAAATTTAATACTCTATCATTAAAATCCTTTGCTTGTTCATATAGCCCATGACTATATTCTTCATATATATATAACTCACTATTATTTATCTGATTACTTATCTCTACAGAAGCATCACAACCCAATACTTTATCTTTTCTTCCACCTATTACTAGTGTAGGACATGTAATATTATTTAGTCTATCATAAACATTATGTCCAAGACAAGCCTTAGCTTCGATAATAAATCTATCGTATGTAGCATTTTTCCCAAATAATGATAAAAACTTATATATCTTTTTACTTTTTTCTAAGTACTTTCCTGTATATGATTTTTCTGCTGTAGAAATCATAATACCTTTATAATCTCTATTTTTTGCTTGTAAAATCCATCTATTAATTGAATCATTTAATATATCATTTGATCTAGATGTTGTAACAACTAATACTAATTTTTCAATTAATTCAGGTGCTTTAAGAGCAACAGATTGCGCTATCATCCCACCTTGTGAAACACCAATTATAGAAGTTTTATTTATATTTAATTGTTTCATATGGCTAATTATATCATTAGCCATATCATCTACACTAAAATTATCTTCTAACTTATCTCTTCTACTAAATACATATACTTTATAATCTTTAGCATATTTTTTATACAATATAGAAAATGGAATAGCAGTTCCCTTAACTGTTTTAAATCCATCACCTACACCAGGAAGAATTATTAAATTCTTACTTCCTTTTCCAAAAGTAATATATTGTACATAAGTATCATCTATTTTTAATTTACAATTTTTAGCATTATTAAACATAATTACTCCTTATTAAAATTATCATTAAAATATAGTCTTACTTTATTAACAACATCTAAAATACTATCTATATCTTTAATATTGTTTGTAGCATATTCACATATACTTCTTAAATTAGTTATCCCTTTATCAAATTTTTCATTCATCCATTCATAATTTGGAAATATCCATATATGTAAATGTCTAGAACGTTCTTCTTGTACTAAAGTAAATTCACTACATATATTTAAATCTTTTAATGCATTTTCAGCACATGATATAACATCACTTATTTCATATCTTTCTTCTTTTGTTAACTCTCTATATGACTTAATATGTCTTTTTATATTTACTATTAAAAATCCTGGAATTGGAACTTCAGGATCACATGCTAATATACAATATTTTCCATCATATATTACTCCTCCTGGAACTTTTATATTTCCACTTGTAACAGCACATCCCATACAATCATAAGTCCATGTATTACCTAAAATATCTATACAACTTTTTGAGTTTCCTGCTAAATTTATATCATTCATTTTATCACCAATTTAATTATAACATGATTATACTTTAATTTAACAATATATATTTAATAATAAAAAAAGAGCTATTTTAAAACTCTTTAAATATTGGTATTATCCTCTATCCAATTTAAAAATTCTGTATTACCACCATCTATTTTTCTATATGATAATTCAAATACTTCATAATCATGTATTTCTTTAATTACTTCATATATTTTGTCATATAAATTTAATTTAGTTCTTAATTCTATCTTATATTCATCACATTCTTCTAATTCATTATTCCACCAATATTTAGAATGTACAATATTTACTTGTGTACCAGAAACTAATCTTTTTTCAAGTAATGTATCTATAATTTTATTAGCTATTTCTTCTTTATCACATAATGTTGTAACTACTATATAATTATTCATTAATATACTCCTTTAAAAAGTTTTCTAATTCTTCTTCATTAGAAAATATATTTTCAAATATATTATATAATGAATCAGTAGCTTCATAATCACCTATAGCATAACATTTCTTACCCATACCATATGATATTCCTGCTTCTATATGTCCTGAATTACCTGCTGGTAATACTAATAAAAAGTTCTTTGATTGTTTTTGATTTTCTAAATCTTCATTAAAAACATTTAATACTGTATCACTCTTTAAACTTAATGATTCAAATATTTGCATTTTATTTTCTACATTATCTACATCTTTAGCGTAACTATCACTTGATTTAGCATTAGTTAAAAAGCAATAGTATGAAATATTATATTTATCAAATAAACTACATATTTTTAATATATTATCTTTATTTCTCATCTTTCCTGCTATAAAAAATTCGTACTTCATAAATCCTCCATTAATTATTTTTTATCCAACAATCTATTACATAATCTTTTACATCTTCTCCTATATTATGCTTTAATAAATCTTCTGTATTATAATCTATAATTACACTCAATTTCTATAAATATTTTATCATATTTTTTCATATTATTATAATGGTGATTATATGAATTATAAAAAAATATTAATTAATACTATAAGTATATTTGTTATATCTAGTATAATTCATTTTATATATAATATATTTCCATCATTTATAACAAGTATATTTACTCCTGTAAATGAAAGTATATTTGAGCATTTAAAATTAATATTTACATCAACACTTATATATTCATTAATTATAAAAGATAAAAAATATAGTAATTACTATTTACGAGGAATTATTACAAATATTATTTTATTAATAATATATATGCCATTTAGATTAATATTAGGTGAAATATTAATAGTAACATTAATCATATTATTTATTTCTATATTTATAAGTGAAATACTTATTACTAGAATTAATATAAATACTAATAAAAAAACTAGTATATTAATTATTATATTAATATATAGTATTTTTACATATTTAACATATAAACCAATTAAAACATTTTTATTTAAAGATACAACTAATAATAGTTATGGTATAAAAAAATAATTGCTAGTGCAATTATTTTGTTTTATTCTTTATTAAATTATCAGCAAATGCTTCTTCACAATCAGATAAAGTATTTTCTAAGAAAGAATATAATTTTACATTTATGTCATAATCTGGATAATCACTTGTAAATTGATTATATGCAAGAGCACAATATTTAGCTGATTCATATACTGGTCTTTCTAACTTACCACCATATATACCAGAACTTATAAGTGGAAGTGATACTGAATGTAAATTATTATTCATTAATACCATAAAAGTATTATAGTATGCTAAAAAAAGTTTATCAAAAGCATTTGGATTTTCATTAAAATTAGGCCCTACAGCGTGTATAATGTATGAACAATTTGGAATATTATATGAACTTGTTATAACTGCATCTCCATCATTTAATGGTAAATTATATCTATTGCATTCCTCTTGTAATTGTTCTTTACCTGCTTTAGCAAATATAGCACCACATACACCTGAACCTGCTAATAAATATTTATTTGCTGCGTTAACAATAGCATCTACTTCTGCATCTACACTTGAACCTTGTAACAATTCTATATTACTCATAATATCTCCTATCTATATCTTATTTAATGTATTTTCACAATACATACATCTATATATACCATCTTCACTTAATATAAATACTTGTTCTAAATCCCTTTCTGAAGATGTAATACATCTTGGATTATTACATTTATGTACATTAATTAATTTTTCTGGTAAATTTAATTTTTTCTTTTCTATTATTTTATCATTTTTTACTACATTAATAGTTATATTAGAATCAATAAATGCTAATTTATCTAAATCTATATTAATTAATTCTCCTATTTTTATTATATCTTTAACTTTAGTTTTTTTTGATTTAGCATTAGTAATAAGTGCTACCTGACAATCTAAATCTCCTAAATTTAGCAATTCATATATTTTCATAGCATTTCCTGCTTTTATATGATCTATTACATATCCATTTTTTATTGTATCTATATTCATTATTTTACCCCCAATAACTTAAGTATTAATGCCATTCTTATATATACACCATAATTAGCTTGTTTAAAATAACATGCTCTAGGATCTGTATCTACATCTGTAGATATTTCATTAACTCTAGGTAGTGGATGTAATATACATAAATCTTTTTTAGCACTCTCTAATTTATCTTTAGTTAATATATAATAATCTTTTAATCTTACATAATCTTCTTCATTAAAGAATCTTTCTTTTTGTACTCTAGTCATATAAAGAATATCAAGTTCACTCATATATTCTTCTAAACTATTAGTTTCTACATACTCTATATTATTCTTTTCTAATACTTCTTTTTTTACATATTCTGGCAATTTTAATTCATCTGGTGATATAAGTATAAATTTAATATTCTTATATCTAGACATTGCTGTAATAAGTGAATGTACTGTTCTACCAAATTTTAAATCTCCACATAATCCTATTACTAAATTATCTAATCTTCCTTTTTCTCTACTTATAGTAAGTAAATCTGTTAATGTTTGTGTAGGATGATTATGTCCACCATCTCCTGCATTAATCACAGGTACAGAAGAATTCTTACAAGCTACTAATGGTGCTCCTTCTTTAGGATGTCTCATTACAATAATATCACTATATCCTCCTACTACTGTAATTGTATCTGCTAAAGATTCTCCCTTAGATGTACTAGACGAAGCTGCCTCGGAAAATCCTAATACATTTCCTCCTAATCTCATCATAGCTGATGTAAAACTAAGTCTTGTTCTAGTACTTGGTTCAAAAAATAAAGTAGCCATTATATTACCATTACACTTACTAGAATATTTGCTAGGTGATTTGATAATATCATTAGCTACTTTTATTAAATCATTTATTTCACGAACTGATAAATCTTTTATGTCAATTAAGTTCTTTGCTGTCATATCCTTACCTCCATTTTTATCATTTTATCAAATTGATACAAAATTATCAATATAAAATTATAAATATAGAGTATTTTATATAGTTACATTAGCACGCATACCTATAGTTATACTATCTATTTTAGATTCATCTAAATTTTATTAAATTATATTAATAATATTTGAGTTTTATATGTTTTAAAAATGAAAACTTTGTGAAATAAAAAAAAGAGAATTTCTTCTCTTATAATATTATATCTACTAATATACCTACTACTACACCTACTATATATATAATAGATAAAATAGTTATATTTTGTTTTATATTTTTATTAGTTTTAAATAGTAATAATATACCTAATCCACTACCTGTAAGTAATCCTGATATTAATGTACCTATAGATATCAAATTATTTAAATATAATTCAGTCATAATAACACTACTAGCACAATTAGGTATTAATCCTATAAAACATGCTATAAAATATGAGAATATATTTTGATTTTTTAATATATTAGATATATTATCTTCACCTATAAAATATATTATTAAATTAATACCTACATTAGCTATTAATATAAATAAACATATTTTTATAGTATGTTTAATACTTGATATAAATATATTTTCATGCTCACAATTACAATGTTCATGTTTACACATTTCCTCTATGTGTTCATGTTCATCTTCAGCATGTTCTTTATGCTTAAATATTATATCAACAATAAAACCAATTATTATACCTACAATTACTTTAAATCCTACTATAAGAAGTAATTCTTTAATATTTCTATGTTCTCCTATCATTATAGGTAACATTTCATCACTTGTAGATAAAAAAACAGCTATTAATGTTCCCATAGTAATTACTCTTGCTGAAAACAAATTAGCTGCCATTGAACTAAAACCACATTGTGGTACAGCACCTAATAATCCTCCAAGTATAGGTCCAAACTTTTTATTTTTAGTTAATATTTTTTCATTTTTCTTACTTAATTTATGTTCTATAAATTCTAATAACAAAAATGTAACAAGTAGGAATGGTATTAATTTTAATGTATCTATTAATCCATCCATTATAGCATCTAACATTATTTCACATCCTTACATTTTTTACATAAACCATTAATAATTATATGTTCTTTATTTAGCATAAACTCGTGATCAACTAATATATGTTTTGTTAAATCATTAATACAATCACAATCTACATGTATTAAAGTTCCACAAGATTCACATTTTAAATAAAAATGATTCTCTTCTTCACATTTTTCTAAATATTGATAATATGTAATATTTTCATCATTAATATATTTATTAATTGTACCTTCTTTAACCATTTTATCTACTACTCTATATATTGTAGTAAGACCTACTGTATCTTTAATTTTTTCATGTATATCTTTAATTGTAAATTCATGCTTTTGTTTTTTTATTAAATCAATAATAATATCTTTTTGTTTTGTATTGTATGACATACTTCCTCCAATTTGAAAATCATTTTCATATTCATTATATCATTTATTTTTTTAAATGCAATAAAAAAAGATAAATTAATTATCTTTTTTTAAAAATCCATAAGACTTGCAAACATTATAAAATAAAATACACAAATTATAACAGTTAAAACTATATTAATTAATGCACCTATTCCTGCTCCTTTAGCTTGTTCTGGATTACTATTCTTCCAAACAAAATATAATACTATACCTGCTATAGGAACAAAATATCCAACTACACCCCAAATAATAGGATGACCTAAATTAGAACCTGAATTATTTTGTTGTTGATATGGATATTGATTATATTGATTATTATATTGATAATTTTGATTATAATTCATTTGATTATTATTTTCATATAAAAAGTTATTACTTCCACATTCAGAACAAAAAGCTACATTATCTTCTAACATTTTATTACAATTTAAACACTTTTTCATATTACATCCCTCTTTGAAATAATATTATATCATATTTTAATTAATCTTTTTTTGATTTTGAAACAATTACTATAGCAGCAATAAGTATAAGTGCTAAAGAACCACATAAACAATATACTTCTGTACTTTTGTTAGAAGTTGTTTTTTTATTAGTATTACTTTTTTTATCACTTGTATCATTACTAACTACATTACTTTTCTCATTTGTTGTATCAGTTTCTTCTGTAATTGCTGATTCATCATATTTACCTGTATTACCTGATACTTCTTTACCATTAACATATAGTTTATATCCATTTAAATATATATTAGAATTATCTTTTAATTCATTTGTTAAACTATCTACGTAAGAATTTCCAGTAAGAACAATAATTGAATCTTTAGAAAGAGTTAAATCTATTTTTTTAGCTTTATTATCTTTATCTATACTACCTTTAAATAAGCTTTTTGATTTAAAAATTGCTTCTAAAGTAGATATATCATCAACAATAATATCACCTTTTATTTTTTGTCTATAACAATTTAATTTTACTTGACCACCATTTTGGCCATTAGTTCCCCATTTACCTTTTTGAATTCTTAAAAATTCACCATCATTATTTACTAAAACATTATTATCTAATGCTATAACAGCACTTGTATTTGTAACAAATATTGTATCTCCTTTATTTGTAGTTATTGTACTATTCTTAGCTAAAAATGTAGAAGTACCACTTGTTGCATCTCCAGACATTGATTGATACATAAATATATTTTTATATGTTTCTGAATTACCGTTTAATTTATTATTAGTATCTGTTAATACTACATTATTTAGTGTTACTGAATTTTTTCCTTCAATAACTACTCCTTCTGATGCTTTTGATATAAGAGTTGCTTTATTAACAACTATATTTGCTGTTGAATATATAGTAGGTGATCCTACTCCTGATGTTTCAAATGAACCACCATTTACAAGTAATTCTCCTCCACCTTTATCACTTCTTATTGAAGCTGATGAATTACCTTTTGTTTTTACTGTAACATTATTTGCAGTTAAAGTACCTCCTCCTGCAACCATTAATCCACCTGAGAAATTTTCACTAGTATTAATATTTGCATTATCAATATTTAAAGTACCTTTTCCATATGAAAATACTGCATTAGCATGTAATCCTTTAGTATTAATTTCACCACCACTAATATTTGCTTTAGCGCCATTATATACTAAAATAGCTGCGTTAGTTCCATAAAAATCTGCTGCATCTCCATTTGAATCTCCACTCTTATTTACTTGTGGATTTATTAATGATACTGTTCCACCTGAAATTAAAATAGAATTTTCTCCAGCTGTAGTACTATTATATTTTGTATTTTTTTCTTCTATATTGCTATTTAGTTCAGTATTACCTTTATATGTAATCTTTGTTATATTCTCCTTCATTGGAGCTTTATTATCTACTAGATTTTCTTTTGGTAATGCTAAAACAGAAATAGGTAAAACCATTAAACTTATAACCCCACTGAATAAAATTTTACTTAATCTATTCATATATCCTCCATATAATAATATTGTATCATTTTTTTATAAAATATAAAATCTCTATTTTGTTATTTTTTTTATTGTTTCACCTATAATAATTTCATCATTAGAATTATTTGTATTTTCTTTATTTATATTTTGTTCTAAATATAAATATAAACTATCTAAACTAGTTGATTCATGTCTTAATACTTTATTTTTTTCTAAGTATATATATTCTACCTGAAAACCTTTACCTTTACTACTTAAATATAATAATTCATCATTATATTTATAATATAACTGTTTAAATAATTCAAATTTTTCTGGTGTAATAATTGAATCTGTTAAATCTATATCAATATGTCCACTATAATTTAAAAAATTATTTAAATAGCTTTTAGCATAATATATTCTAGCTGTTATATTATTTTTCAAACATTTTTCTGTTAATATTTTAGCTTCACTAAGTGTAGCTATTACTCCTCCACCTTGTAATTCTTTTTGTACTCTAGCAAATGCACTTTTATGTGTTCCTGCTCCATTACCTGCGGTATAACCAATTATATATTGTTTATCTGTTATAACAAAGAATGCTCCATAGTCTTCCAATTTTTCTTCTGTATCTTTTTTATCTTGTTCTAATGCATAATCTACTAAATCACAAAATGAAAAATTATTTATTAATGGAAATAAATCATAATTAAAATTACTACCTCTACCTACTTTTCTTTCATATGATTCATCATACATATTATTCCTTCTTTCCATATAAATATTTAACTTGAACTAAAGATTTATCCTCATTATCGTCATCTTCATGTATTAATATTCCACCCATTTTTTCATAAAATTTTCTAGCATTATAATTATATTTATTACAAGAAATAAAAAATTCATCATATTCTTTCATAATAGCTTCATAAGCTATATTAAATAATTTAGTTCCTAATCCAATTTTTGGATATTCTTGATCTAAATATAATAATCCTATTTCTTGTTTATAATCTTTATATTTTCTATATGGTTCACCATATGACATATATCCTATTATTTTATTATCAACTTCTACAACTAATAAATTTATATTTGGATTATTCATAATAGTTATAAATTTATCTCTATTTTTATCTATATCATAATTATCAAATTTATATTTAGGATATATATCTATATATACCTGATTCCATATTTTTAATTTTAATTTTGATAACTCATATGCATCTTCTTCTGTAGCAGTTCTTATAATATAATTCATTTTATCACCACAACAATTATATCATGTAAAAAAAGAAAATACTAAATCATTTAGTATTTTCTTTACTATTAGTATTTAATAAATTTAAAGAATTATCAATTTTTTCTTTTAATTCATAACTATATAATTTAAATGTATGTTTTCTATCTGGATTTTTATCATCAATTAAATCAAATTTAAATTGCTCATTTTCCATTATATTAATAAAAGTTAATAATTTTTCTTTATCTTGTAAAATAGTTATTTCATCCAATGTATCAAATAATAATTTAGTTATTATATCAGTTTTAAACATTTCATTCATATCATATAGTTCTTTAGAGTTTTCAACTCCTATTGCTAAAAAATCACTACTACATAAGTTAGATTCATATTTATTAATTATTTGTGCTAATAAAGATAAATCTTTACTACTTAAATATTCTTTTATCATCATATCTAATTTATCTGATTCCATTTTAGCAATCTTAACTCTATCTATATATATTAATTTAGTATTTGGATTATGCTTTTTAAAGTCATTATATGCCTTTATACTATTAGCTTTTATACTTTCATCCATATCTTCTAATATAATTATACAATCTGGTTGTAAGCAAAAATTCTTTCCATCACTTATTCTTCGTTCAAGATTAAATTCATTATGTGTATGTCTTGTATAATCATCTATTTCATCTAATACAGTACAATAAGGGGTATATCTACATTCAATATTAAAACCTGTATTTTTAGTTGATAAATCATATGGTGAATATGCTGCTATTGTAGTTGGTGTAATATTTGTAAAGCCTAACATTACACCATTACCTGTAACTGCTGCAGTACCATAGCTTGAATTAGTAATATAGCTACAACATATACCATGATTTTCTGTATTAGGATTATAATTCCATGAAACATAATAATCATTATCCTTAAGAGGCATTTCTCCATATGCACATGTACTATGAACTATTAATCCAAAATTATCTAATAGTTCTGTCATTTCGTACTCTTCTATATTACCATCTTTATCTTTAATAGACTTTCTAATAAGTGTTCCATTTTGTTTATTTTGATACTGATTACAAAGTGATAATGAATATGCATCTTTCATAATTGCTTCAATTTCATATATATCAGTTAAATCAAAATATATTTCATTAGATACATACATTTCTTTTAAAGTAATAAGATCATCTATATGAATTATCTTAGTCAATAAATCTATAAATAATAATGGTAAATTACTTGATGCATACTCACTTACTTTTTGGTAATTCATAGCATAAGTTTTATAAAAGTCTTCAGCTTGTGTTAATGATAATGAAAAAAACTTATTAAAATAAATATTTTTCATTTCTTTTATTTCAGTTGCTTTTTCAAATAATTCATCACATTTATTCTTTTTCTTTTCTATAAAATTATCAAATCCTAAATCACACATCTCATTTATTGTTTCATACTTATCCTTATATCTATATTGAACACAATTAATATAATCACATAAAATATAATTTACAATATCGGCTATATTAGAATAATCTACATTTTTTAAATTTAATTTTTCATAAACTTTTTCATTTGATAAATATTCTATAATTTCTGATATCTCAATATCGTATACAATTTTATTATCTATTTTCTCTTCTAAATATTTAGCTATTCTATTAAATAAAATCATTCTATCTTCATTTAATGAAATTATTTTTAAACCCTCTTGTAAATCATTATATTTACTTAACTTATCTAAAAAATTAAAATTTAATTCTGTTATATAAGGATTAAAAAAGATACTTCTAATAGATTTAAATAAAAAAGGATTACTATCTAATAATTTTTCTAATAAATCTTGATTATTTTCTATACAACCTTTTTTATATAAATTTAAGTAATTAATACCATCATTCATATTCATATCTTTAACTTTAAATTTATATTTTGATGTAAATAACTCATTTTTTCCTAACATATTTTTTATAGAATTAACTATATATTCTTTTTCATTATCATCTACCAAATAATATAGTACATCTATATTTCTTATAACACTTTCATCAATTAAACAAGAATTATCTTCATGGATTTTTTCTATTAATAAATTTAATATATGTGAATCTCTATAATATGTAAATGTATATAATAATTCATTAAAATTCATCTTACTAATTATATAATTTTTAAATTCATCATCTAATTCTGAAAAAGATATTTTTCTATTTGTTGATGTAAGAGAATTCACATATATATCAATATTTGTAATATCATATAATTTTAATATTTTATTCATAGCATTTTCATCTTTAAAATTAGATAATCTAACAATATCAAATAAAGAATTAATATTTGCAGTTTTCTCAATAAATAAATTTTTATGTTCATCGTCTAATTCAAAATATAATAATTTATCTTTTTTAGAATAACTAAAATAATTTATAAGATCATTATATTCTATATATTCATAAAATCTTTTATATAAAGCACTTAAAAGTATATTTTTATTTTCATCATTATTTTCTAATTTCAAAAGGGCTTTTTCTGTAAAATATTTTAAATATTTTATATCAATTAATTCTACAATTTTTTCTTTTGTTTCTTTAGAAAGTATATCAAATAGTTCAAAACTAGTTACCATTGATGGCATATTTAAAACGTTTTCTATATAATAATTTTTTAAGTATTCATTACTTTTTATAATATCTGATGAAATCAATTTATATAAATCTTTTTCATCAATATATTTAATTATTTTATTAAATCTAGCATTTTTTTCTTCACTACCATAATATGACATTTGACCATAAGTTATATTTGGTAAATTTTTTAATAAATTTTCATTTTTTTCTAATAAATTCATCAATTTATTAAAACAGTCATCATAATTATCCATAGCAGAAGATATCATATCAGCTAATGGTATACGCCTAATCAAAATCATTTGTTCTTCTTCAGTATAATATTCGAACAATTCATTAAGAGTAATAAATACTCTTTTATCTGGATTTTTTTCTAAATCTTCTATAGCATTCTTTACATAATATTTAAAGAAATAATTATTATATTTTTTTACACCAGAAATATCTTTTATAGACTCATCTTTTTTTAGATTATCTATTATATATTTTTTTTCTTCTTCATTTAATAAATTAACAAAATCATCTTCACACAATATCTCTAAATAAAAAGATGTACTTTTTAAATATATTTCTTTAATTCTTTCTAAATATTTAATATCACCATATTCTTTATATAAACCATATAATTTATGTGTATCTAGCATTTTAGGTGCTACATCAAATAATAATTTATATGTACCTAATTTTAAAAGTGATGAAAATTTATAAAAAGGAACCTTTTTCTCTGTTAATAATTTTATTCCTTCAAACTGTTTTTTTTCTGATAAAACACTAAAATATGGTTGATATTTATCGATATCTATTAAGCTTTTAAACTTTTCAAATAAAACATCTTCTGAAACATAATTTTCTATATTAAAATCGTATTCATTAATAACTAAATCTAAATTTTTATCAAATTCAAAATATTTAAATACCTCTTTTTTTAAACTTTCAGAACCAATACTTTTTATAAAACTTATTTTCTCTGTTACAGCTATATTTTTAATATCATCTTTAACTTCATTCCACATTATTTCTTCAGCATATTCACTAAACTTACTATAATATCTATGAACAAAACTTTCTTTTATTTTATCTTTAGTACTATCTGGTAAATTATTATAAACATGCAAAAAACAACTATCTGCAATATAAGCTATATCAGAAAGACCTGTTATTTCTTTTTTTGACATATAGTTATCAATCAAACGATTTCTATCAATATCATTTATATTTTTTAAAATTATATCAGAGTATAAAAAGCTTTTAAAATTACTTTCATCGTTCAAAAAATCTATTACAATTGGTTGATTAAATAAATCTTTTAAATCAATCCATTTACTAAACTGACCAATATAATGTTCCCTTATAGGTTTATTTTTAAATATAAGGTATCTAAGCATATCTGTTACTAATTCTTCATTTTTATATAATTCTTTTATTATTGGAGTTGTAAACATCTCCAAAGTATTATTAAACATTAAATCTTTTATTTTATCTTCATCCCTACTAGATAAAATATTTATAATTCTTTCATTCTCATCATTTGATGCACTAAATGATTTTATATATTCTATTGTTTCTTCTATTATTTGTTCACTTAAATGCATAATACACCTACTTACTTATTATATTTCTTTCTATATCATTACCCATTTCATCTATTTCAAAAAATTCAAAAAATTTATTTATATTTACTATATCTTCTAGATTAATTTTTAATAAATAATATCTTACATTAAAATCATCATTAATAACTATTTTTATATCTTCAATATCTATATTAAGTAGATCTTTTGAATAATTAAATATATTATCTTTATTTATACTACCCTTTCTTAAGCAAAAACAAGGTAATAATTTATTATTAATATCTAATAAGATTTTATCATTAAATATACAAATTAATTTAGCTTCAACTGTACCTTCTAATAATTCATCAATATTTTTGTTACTTATATTTAATTTATCTTCTAATGTCATATATTTTCTCCATTCTATAATAACTATACCACATTTTTACATAATAAAAAAGGTAATGTATTATTACCTTTTAATTTAAATTCACTTTTTTATCAGCCATAATAAGTATAGCATTCTTACGCTTTAACGTTTCTCTTATTTCAGAACCATTTAATAATTCTTTAACTTTTTCTTCTGTTGTAGAATTCTCATACAAATTTCTTGTAATAGAACTTTCAAAAATACTTCCATCTCTAGTATCAAATAAACCATCACTAATAGTTTTATCAGTAATAGATATACCAATGTATGCTTTTCTTTTATTTACATCACATACTATATTATAATCTTTAAACGATAATTTTTTTATTCTAGAGCACTTTCCTTCTGTTTCTAAAAGTTTTTTTAGTTCTTTGTCAGATTTATTTTTTAAATCATATTGAGAATGTTCTTCTTCAAGATCAATATCATATACATAGTTGTATTCAAGATATTTTAAATTACCTGCCTTATCATATCTTAATATAACTCTACTTCCCTCTTTGTCAGTGCTTGTTGGGTTTATAATAAAACCATATGTAGTATATTTCTTATCTAATTTAATTCCTTCTATTTCTTTAGTTTTATTTACTCCACATCCTGTTATGAATAATGTAAAACTAATAATAAGTGCGAATAAATATTTTTTCATCTATATCTCCCCTTTTTTTTATAATAACATATAGATATATATGCTTCAATAAAAAAAGTAGAAATATATTCTACTTTACATTTTTATATTCTCTTTTTATCCATTCCATTAATAAACTAACTATATAATTTACTTCATTATCTGTTAATTCTCTTCCTTTAGGTATCTTATGCCATTTATACAAGCAACCTCTACAACAACAAGCACATGCATGTTGTGCGATAAAAACAGGATGTCCTTTCATAGGTGTTTGTTTACCATCATTTGGTATATCTTTAGGTCTTAAATTCTTATTAATAAAATCATATGCATGACTAACTATTGTACTCATACCCTTTTCATCTATATAATTAATCATATACTTTCTAAGATGAAAACTATTTCTAAACTTAGAAGTAGATAATTTATTTAACATTTCAATATGATTCATATTACTTAATTATATGTGTAGCTTCTTTAGTCATCAATTCAGACAATTCAGATTTGTCTTCTTTTTTTCCTTCATATTTTATTAAATATGAAGCTATAGTAAACACTTGCATTGTAAAAGATGCAGCTAAAAAGATAAGAAATATTTCTTTAGAATTAACTATTGTTCCTAAAAATGCTAAACCTAATAAAGGATATAATACCCATGTTTTTATTTTACCTATCATTAATGATTTAGGTGTATATCCATGTAATTTTTGTCTAATATTTATAATTGCTATAATGACTTCTGCTACTATATTAATAACTAATATAGGTTCAAATATAGAGGCAGCAATTAAAAGAGATAGTGCAAATACTTTATCACATATAGCATCCAAATCTTTACCTAATTCACTAACTAATTTATATTTACGCGCTATAAATCCATCAAATGCATCTGTTAAAGAAAAGAATGTTACAAAGATAACTAAAAGAAGTAAATTTTTACATAATGCTGCTGGAATTATAAAAAATGGAGCAGCAATAAGCCTAGAAGAAGTTATTATATTAGGAATTTGTCTATACCTTCTACCTTTTGTTTTAATATCCTCTAATGCTTCTTTAATATATATCTTATATTGTTCATTAACACCATTAATATCCAAATTTTTCATAGTATCTCCTTTAATTATTTCTATCATAATTTTAACATTTTTTTATTTTAAAGTTAACTTTTTTTGAACATCTTCTGATGCAGTTTTTAGTAATGTGTAAACTTCTTCATTAATATAATCATAATTAATTATTTGATTAATTAATAAATATGAATCTTTATATTGTAATTTAAGTAATGTTCTAAGTAATTTAAATGCCTCATTCTTATCTTGTTTATATATATGAAATAAATTAAGTGCTGTAACATAACCAATTATATATTTTCCATTAGTACATATTGATGATTTAATTATATTTAAAAAATCATTTCTATTTATTTTATACTTATTATTAAGTATATTTAATAAATTATTATTAACTTCATAATTATTATTTTTCCATTCTTCTACTATACAATCATGTAATAATATTTTATCTGTTGAATCTTCTAAAAAATAAATTTTTTCTATATTAAATAAAGATGTACTTAATGAATCATATTTATAAGAATATTCATATTCAAAAATTAGTTCAAAAAATAAAGATGGTATTTCATCAAAAAATGTATTTATAGTATTATAATAATTTTCTGGACAATAATTAATAGCTAAAACATGGCCACATTCATGTGCTAAATTAATTGGTTTAGATATTCCTAATTCATCTCTAACTAATATATAATTTTTATTGAGTATACTAATAAATATATTAAATCCATCTGAAACATCTTCATCAATATTATCTAATTTTTTAGAAAACTTAATTGAAGTATTGATATTCTTATAAAAATTCATATAGATATTTGAAAAATTTTCATCTAAATTTGTAAACACATCACTTACCATTTCAACACATTTTTTATCTGGTATCATGTAAGAATCAATATGTTTTAAACTTAAATATTTATCACAACACAAATTAAATAATTTATCATTTTTATTTAATAAATCGTTGAACATATTTATAAATTCATAATATCTATTATTCATTAAATACTCACTATTTAAATCTATCATATATGATTGAGATGATAATTTAGGCAAATGATTACTCACAAATATACAAGAATATTCTTCTTCCATTCTATTTAATATATATTTATAATAATTTTTTTTATTACTATCTTTTTCATCATCTATAATCTTTTTTATTTTTTTTAAATCATTTTTAATATCATCATATGTCCAATTATATATCATAAAATCACTCACTTTAAATAATTATACTATCATAATATTATTTTATAGTAAATAAAAGAATTGATTTATTTTAATAAACCAATTCTTTTTTTATAACTACTTAATAGCATTTTTTCTAATTCAGATATTTTATTTTTTAAATCAAGAGTATATAAATCAAATTTATTACTTATTCCATTATAATTTGATTTAAGTAAATCATATTTACTTTGTTCATGATTTATTATATCTATAAAGCCAATTATTTCACTACTTTTTAAGTTAGCATCATCTATCTCCATTATATGGTCTACTGTATCATTTAATAATTGCTTCATAGAATTAGTAATAAATAATTCATCACAATCTATATTATTCATATATACTAAACTACACATATTTGTATTATATCTATTTAAAATATTACCTAATAATTCTAAATCATATGTATATAAATATTCTTTTATATCATGTGCTAAAGCAACAACTTCATTTGATAATACTCTAGTTCTATCTATATAGATTATTTTTAAATCTATACCATGTTGTTTAAAATCTTCAACAGCTTTTAATGAATTCATTTTAATACTTTCAGACATATCATCAAATATAATTACACAATCAGGTTGTAAATTTATATCATTATTTTTTCTGTATAAAACCACTTCATTATGTGTATGTCTTGTATAACTTGGTAAATTATTTAATGATACATAATGTTCATTATTAGAATTTAATAGTCCAAAATATGTGTTTACTGAATTTAAGTCATATGGTGCATAAAGTCCAATTTGATTACCTTTAATTTTTGTAAATCCAAATAATACTCCATTTTTAGAAATAGGTGCTGAAGACATATTTGAATTAGTAATATATGCTGTACAAATACCATTATTATTAGTACATGGATTGTTATTCCATGAAATATAATAATCATTATCTATTAATTTCATACTTCCATATGAACATGTACTATGAGTAAATATTCCAAAATTATCAATATACTCTGTAACCTCTATTGTATTATTATCAATTGTAATAACTTTTTGCTCAACTACAGGATTCTTTTCTTCATTTTGTTTTTCTATTAATTTACCATAAGCTTTTTTCATACTATCTTCAAATATATAATAGTCCATAACTGTATATCTTGTTTTTACTTCATTACAGAATTTATGTAATTCTTCTACACTCTCTAAGTCATCAATTGCTTCTTGAATACTTATATATATATTACAAAAACTATTTTCTAAATATGTTTGAACTAATTCTATATCTGTTTTAAATTTTTTAATAACATTTTTAACAGCGTCACTATCTATACCATATATTTTTTCATATACAAGATTTTTTAATTCATTTAAATCAGTATTTTTATGTATCCAATGGTCTATTATTTTTTCTTTACTTTCTAAATATTTAGAATCAAATTTTAATTTAGACAATAATTTATCTGTTGAAAAAGATGATGATATTATATAGTCTAATAATGCTTTAGGATTATCGCAATTATTATTGTCTTTATTAGTATTACAATAATAAATTAATATATCCAATATACTAGCATATACTTCAAATGATAAATCAAAATCATCTAAATATAATATAATACTCTTTAATTCATCGCATTTATCTGAATTAAATATATTATATACCTCATTCACTATTTCAGGATATCTTACTAAATTAGATACAAACTTATTTCCTAAATTATATATATCTTTTCTAAATAATCTAAAATCTAAATTAGCAAAGAAATATTTATCTTTTGAATACATACTATATAAATATGTTGTATTATCTTCTGTTATATATGATGAAGTAATACCATATAAAATAGATAACATACCTCCTATAGTTAATTCTTCTTTATTTTTTAAATTATAATAAAATGCAATATTATTTAAATTTTTTAAAGCATTATCCTTAATATACATTACTGTTTCTTCATCTAAAATTGTAACTAAATTATCTATATTGATATAAACATGTGGATCTAATAATAATTCGTAATTATCTTTAATTTTACTAGAAAAATCATCTTTTAAATATTTATTATCAGTTATTAAACATGCTTTAACAATATTTCCTAACGATGCTATTTCAGTAAATAATTCATATTCATCTGAATCAAAACTACAAAATACATTTTCATCGAAATCAATTAATTTATCTTTAGCTGAAAATAATTTTCTAAATACCCTCTTTTTATCTATTTTATCGTAAATAGCATTTTTATAAATGTAAAATGCAAAATCAAATGGTATACTACTTATAAATTTATTTTTATTATTATCACTAAATAAATTATAAATAAATTCAATTGTATAAACCATTACATTATGTATGTTAACATAATTAACAATTTCATCATATCTTTCATCTACTATATTTACATTAAAATATTTATCATAATCACATGGTATTGTTTCAACAAATAAATCAATAGGCATATTCAAAAGAATATTATCATGCATTTTTTCTGGTAAAAATCTTACTAATGAAACATTTTTAATATTATCTTTTTCTTTATTTACATATGAAATAAATTCTGATTTAATTACCTTTGAATTTTCTAATATTGTTTTATTTGAGAAAAATATATTACTTATTTGATTTTCTGTTAAATAATCTTTTAATATTAAATATTTCTTATCAAAATTAGAGTTTTCTATTTTAGGAATATTAATATGTGATTCAAAAGTTTCATCTTCAAAATATTTATTGTTCCAATTTAATAATTCACATAACATCTTAAATTCTTCATTATCTACTAAACTACAAGATAATAAATAACTTTTATCTAAATTATCTAATATTTTCTCACGATATTCTTGTGGAAATTTATATAAATCAGATAATGATAATTTAATTTTTTGACTATAACTACTAAAATCAACTGTATTAAAAATTAATTCTAATATATCATTATATAATCTCTCATTAGAAACTTTTTCAATATTAAAATATACAAAAGGAGAATCAATCTTTCTTATTTTTTTAACTAAATTATCTATTTCTTCATCTGAAAAGGTTTTTAATAATGAACTATCTATAAGAGATAATATTATTCCATCATCTTCTATATATTTAGCATTTATTAATAATTCTTTTAAATATTCTTCTACTTTTATATTTCTTCCATTATTATAAACTCTTATATATATGCTAGGTGGAACTATTGTAGGATTAATACTTAAATTAGCAATAATTACTTCATCATTTAAATATTTAACAATATACTCAGGGCTTATTCTTTCATCATTTAATAATTCTAATTGTTCATTAGAATTTAAATAACTTATATAATTATATTCTCCCTCTATTATTTTATTTATTAATGTTTTTTTATCTAATAATGATACTAAATTAACTGTAAGTTTATTTGGATATTTTTTTAAATCAAAACAATCAAATAATTCTTTTTGAAATTTTTTATTATCTATTTTATCAACAAGTAATATCTTATTTTCTATAGAATAATTTAAAAATTCTGTCTTGCAATTATTAAACATCTTCTTTAAATATATTGATTCAATATATTTAGATTTTTCTATAAAATCTTCACTAGTTACTATTTTTTTAGAATAATCTATATTTTGTGATATAAAAGCTTTTTTAGAATCACATTGTATTCTAAAAAAATCACAATCTATTTTACTCATTCTGTTTAATATTTTACATAGTACATCTAAAGAAGTACTATCAAATTTATAATAACGAAAATTATCTAAAATTTCATCACTTTGTTTTAAAACTAATTCTAAAAAATCTTCTTCATTTAATAATTTAGATGGAATTAAATTTGTAGAAATATATGTTTTTTTAATTTCATCTTTATCTGATGCAAAAATTTCAAATAATAATCCTACAAATATATCATAATAATATTCATAGTTTACAAATTTAAAGAAATATGCACAACCTTCTAATGTCATTTTATCTAATAATGATTCATCATCATGTTCTAATACATCTATCATTAATTCAATATCAGATATATCTTTATATTCTTCTTTAAATTTATCACGTACTCTATATAATTTATCTAATGCACTTTCTTTTTCATCTCTTGGAACTATTATCATTATATCCACCTACTCTATATACCATTTTACCAAAAAAAAGGGTTTAATTAAACCCTTTATCTTAATTTGATATGTACTTCTCTTAATTGTTGTTCAGATAATGTTGATGGACATCCCATCATTTTATCCTCTCCACTAGCACTTGTAGGAAATGCTTGTACTTCTCTTAAGTTTGAAGCATCACTTATTAACATTAATATTCTATCTATTCCAGGACCCATTCCTGCATGTGGTGGAACACCATATTTAAATGCACTAAATAATGATTTAAATTTTTCTTCTACTTCTTCACGAGTATAACCTACTACTTCAAATCCTTTTACTAAAGAATCTAAATCAGTATTTCTTACTGCACCACTAGCAAGTTCATAACCATTACATACAAAATCATATTGATAAGCTATTATATCTTCAATATCTTTATTATCATAATCACTTATACCACCATGTGGAAGACTAAATGGGTTATGACAAAATTCATATTTTTTATTTTCTTCATCATATTCAAACATTGGAAAGTCATTTATAATACATAATTCTAATTTATCATTATCT
This sequence comes from uncultured Erysipelotrichaceae bacterium, assembly GCA_902795975.1. The sequence continues at coordinate 5,993 of CADBNE010000008.1, read as the reverse complement.
ATTAAGTCCAATCTATTTCCAAGTTCTGTTCTAATTAATCCAGCAAATTTAGCAGCTACACTTTCTTTTCTATCTGCAATAAAGAATAATACACTATTCTCCTTTAAATCCGCTTTACTAATTAAATCTTTTCTATCTTCATCAGTTAAAAACTTATCAATAGGTCCTTTAAAAGTCATATCATCCATAACAGAAATATATCCAATACCAGGCATACCTATTTTTTTAGCATACTCTACTATTTCATTAAACCATGAGTTAGATTTTGATGCTATATCATCTACCTTAATAGCTCTTACTACTACTCCTCTAAATGGTTTAAAACTTGATTCTTTAAATATTTCACTAATATCAATTATTTCTAATGGATTTCTTAAATCTGGTTTATCAGTACCATATTTAAGCATTGCATCTTTATAAGAAATTCTTCTAAATGGTTTAGGTGAAACATTTTTTTTACTAAACTTAGTAAATACTGAGTAAAATATCTCTTCACCTACTTTATATACATCTTCTTCTTCAGCAAAAGCCATTTCAAAATCTAATTGATAAAATTCTAATGCTCTATCTGCTCTAGTATCTTCATCTCTAAAACAAGGTGCTATTTGATAATATTTATCAAATCCAGATACCATCAATATTTCTTTAAATACTTGTGGTGCTTGAGGTAATGCGTAAAACTTACCTTTAAACTTTCTAGATGGAATAATAAAATCTCTAGCCCCTTCTGGAGAAGATGCTGTAATAATAGGTGTTTGTACTTCAGTAAATCCCATACTATCCATTTTATTACGTAAAAACTTTAATACTTCACTTCTTAGTTTAATATTACTATGTACTTTTTCATTACGTAAATCTAAATATCTATATTTTAATCTAGTTTCTTCATTTACACTAGTACTAGATTTAATATCAAATGGTAGTTCATTTGGTGCTTTACTAAGCATTTTTATACTATCTACAAGTATTTCTATAGTACCTGTAGATATTTTTTCATTATAATCATCTTCATCTCTTTTACGCACTAATCCGTAAACAGTAACACATGATTCTTTAGTCATTCCACTAAATATTGAATCATCATTACTTACTATTTGAACAATACCATGTTCATCTCTTATATCTAGAAATATAACACCACCATGGTCACGAATATTTTCTATCCAACCTGATACTCTTACATAAGAATCTATTTCTTTTTCAGTTATATCTCCACAATAGATAGTTCGGTATTTTTCGTTCATAAAAATCCCCCTTTTTCTTTCTACAAATTAGAAATCACAGTTATTTGGTGTACGTGGATATGGAATAACATCTCTAATATTTTCAACACCTGTTAAATATATTAATAATCTTTCAAATCCCATACCAAATCCTGAATGTACACAACCACCAAATTTTCTTAAATTTAGATACCAATATAATTCATCTTTTGGTACTCCAAATGCATCCATACGTTCAACTAATACATCATAGTTTTCCTCTCTTTGAGAACCACCCATAAGCTCACCTACACCTGGAACTTCTAAGTCAACAGCAGCAACTGTTTTACCATCCTCATTTAATTTCATATAGAATGCTTTAATATCCTTTGGCCAGTTTTTAATAAATACTGGTTTTCCAAAGTATTCTGTAATATATTTTTCATGTTCTTTAGCAATATCTTCACCATATTCTGGTTCAAATTCCCATTTAACATCTGCTTCTTTAAGTATTCTAATTACTTCTTCATGATCTATTCTTACAAAATCACTATTTACTAAATTAGTTAATTTATCTTTTAATCCATTTTCTACAAATGAATCAAATAAATTAATTTCTTCTTTAGCATTATCTAAAACATATTTAACTACATACTTAAGCATATCTTCCATTATATTCATATCTTGCTCTAAATCACAGAATGCTATTTCAGGTTCAATCATCCAGAACTCATTAGCATGTGTCTTAGTATTTGAATTTTCTGCTCTAAATGTTGGACCAAATGTATATGTTTTTTTATAACACATAGCCCATGTTTCAGCTTCTAATTGTCCTGATACAGTTAAAGATGTTTTCTTACCAAATATTTCCTTAGAATAGTCTATTTTACCATCAAAATTGTCTAAGTCTTGATTAGTTATATGGAACATTTCACCAGCACCTTCACAATCACTAGCTGTAATTAATGGAGCATGGAAATAAACATATCCTCTTTCTTGAAAATATTTATGAATAGCATATGCAGCTAAACTTCTTACTCTAAATACTGCATTAAACAAATTAGTTCTTGGTCTTAAATATGCATTTTCACGTAAAAATTCTCTAGTATGTCTTTTTGGTTGTATAGGATAATCTTCTGGACAATCTCCTTCTAATACTACACTAATAGCTTGCATTTCTACTGGTTGTCCTTCTTTAGGTGATTTAATAATCTTACCAGTAACTGTAATAGCACTTCCTATATGTAATTTAGAAATATCTTCAAAATCTGCTAAAGTATCATCATATACTATTTGTAAATGAGTTTGATAAGTACCATCACTAAAATCTATAAAGCCAAATTTTTTTTGTTTACGGTGGTTTCTAATCCATCCTTGTACGGTTACATCTTTATCTATATATTCTTCACTATTTTTAAATAAATCCATTAAGTCTATTTTCATATATATTATCTCTTTTCCATTTCTTCACGTATTATTTGGGCTGTTAACGATGGATTAGCTTTACCACGTGTAGCCTTCATTACTTGACCCACAAAGAAGTCAAATGTATTTTTACCCTTTTTATGATCTTCAATTAAGTCTGGATGTTCATCTAAGATTGGAACTACTATATCTCTTATAGTTTTATCATCACTAATTTGCTCAACCCCAAGCTCTTTAACAATTGCTTTAGGTTCCTTTTCTTCTTCTAATGCCTTATGCATAACCTCTTTACTTTGTTTAGAAGATATCTTTCCACTTGATACCATTTCCATTAAATCAACTAACATTTGAGGTGTTAAATATAAATCTTTAATATCTGTTTCCGTTTTATTTAAATGTCCTAATATAACACTAGTTAACCAGTTAGCTGAGTTTTTAGCATCTCCACCTAACTCTAATGTTTTTTCATAATAATCAGATATAGCTTTATCTTTTACAATAATTGTTGCATCATATTCAGATAATCCATATTGATTCATATAAATATCTTTTCTTTCACTAGCTAATTTAGGTATGTTACTTCTTATTTTTTCTAACCAAGAATCACTAATCTTATATTTTGGTATATTTGGTTCAACAAAATATTTATAATCAATAGCATCTACTTTACTACGCATAAATATAGTAGTAAATGTATCTTCATCCCATCTTCTTGTTTGTTGTTCCATAGAATCATATGTACCATTCTCTTTTGCTTCTATTTGTCTTTCTATTTCAAAGTTAATAGCATCTCTTACTCCGCCAAAAGAGTTAACATTCTTAATTTCTACTTTAGTACCCCAATTTTTAGGATCAGTTTCATCTAAGTTTTTATCCATAATAGATACATTGACATCACATCTAATTTGTCCTTTTCTAGAATCTGCTTCAGATATACCTGCATATTGATAAATACTTCTCATAGTTTCAAGGAATGCTACTGCTTCTTCAGCACTTCTAAAATCAGGTTCTGTAACTAATTCAAGTAAAGGTACTCCAGCACGGTTATAATCAATTGTAGAAAAGTTAGCATAGTGATCTTGACTTGCTGCATCTTCCTCTAAGTGAATATTATTTATACGTGCTGTTTTAATTTCACCCTTGCATTCATAATTGATAGAACCATATATACCTACTGGAATAGGTTTTGTTTCTTGTGTTATTTGATAGTTCTTAGGCATATCAGGATAATAATAATTTTTTCTTTCAAAATACATATATTCTGGTTGTTTACATCCTAATATAATACTTGCCATTAAAGCATGTTCTACACACTTTTTATTAAGTACAGGTAAAACTCCTGGAAATGCCATATCTACAGCACTTACATTGCTATTTGGAATATCTGTATATTCATTTTTAGCGCCACTAAATACTTTTGTATTTGTTTCACTAATTTCACAGTGCATTTCCAAACCAATCATTACTTTGTAATCATCCATTATTTTACCTCCTTTGCTACTTGTCCTTTATAATTCATTTTACTTTCTAATGCATATGCTATATTTAATACATCTGCATCATTATAACAGTTACCAGTAATGTTAACACCTACAGGTAAATTATTTATAAATCCATTAGGTATTGTTATTGATGGGAATCCACCAAAGTTACCAACTTGTAAGTGTTCTTCTAATATATGACTATTAGTATATTTTTTATTCTTACTATCATCTATATATTTAGCAGGACCACTACCTACTGGTAAAATAACTGCATCATATTCTTCATATAATTTTTTCCATGTATCAACTAATAATCTTCTTACTCTTTGAGCATTATTGAAATATCTATCTTTATTTTGTGATTGTAATACATAAGAACCAATTATAAATCTACGTTTAATAAGTGATGAAAAACCTTCAGTACGATATTTTTTCATCATATCTATATAGTTATCTCCATCTGCACGAGGTCCAAATATAATACCTGTAAGATTACTCATATTACTTGTAGCCTCTGCACAACTTATAACTACATATACACTACCAAGAGCATCTAATAATTTTCTATCTACTGATACTTCTTCAACAGTCATACCAGCTTCTTTGCATAATTCTATTGTCTTATAGAAATTATCTAAATGAGCTTTTAGCTCATCACTAGCGTCAGGATAATTACTTGGATCACATATTTCTTTTATATAACATAATTTCTTTCCTTTAACATCTCCAGTTAATGATTCTTGTAATTTAATATTACTTGAATCCCAACTTGTCATATCTTTAGGATCAATTCCTTTCATATTATCTACTACTATAGCTGCATCTTCTACACTACGAGTTAAACATCCTAAATGATCCAGACTTGATGCAAAAGCAAATAAACCATATCTAGATATCATTCCATATGTTGGTTTATATCCTACAATACCACAATAAGCAGCTGGTTTACGAATTGAATCTCCAGTATCTGAACCTGTAGCATATGGATATACACCAGCAGCAACAGAAGCCGCTGAACCACTTGATGAACCTGCACATAATCTTTCATTATCCCATGGATTTTTTTGAATTCCCGTATGTCCAGTAGTACCTGTACCACCCATACCAAATTCGTCCATAGCACATTTACCAATCATAACTGCTCCAGCATTTTTTAATTTAGTTACAGCAGTAGCATCAAAGAATGGAACATAATCTTTTAATGTATTACTTGAACCTGTAGATAAAATTCCTTTTGTAGAATAATTATCTTTAATACCACATGGTATACCTGATAATAAGTTATCTGTTACCTCAGTACCTTTAGCATCATCAATTATAGTAACAAATGCATTTGTTTTATCTTGAACTTCATGTGCTTTACTAAGTGATTCTTTAACTAATTCTTCACTTGTTACTTCTCCATTTTTTAAAGCTTCATGTATTTCTTTAATAGTTTTACTCATGTATTCCATATTATCCCACCACCTTTGGTACTTTAACTTCTGTATCAACATATGAATCACAGTTTGAAAGTAAGTCTTCTATTTCTTCATTATCTCCTGTATATTCATCTTCTCTTAATTCAAAAACAAAATCATCTAAACAATGTGTCATAGGTTCAACATTTTCAATACCTTCTATTTTTGTAATACGTGCTATATCAGCATCTATATCTTCAAATTCATCTAATACCATCTTATTTTCTTCTTCTGATAAACCTATAAGAAGTTTATCTGCATAAAAATCTACTTGCTCACTTGTAAATGTCTTTTCTTCCATAATTACCCTCCTTTATAACAAAAAACAAGTCCCTAGGGACTTGTTAATTACTTAATGGCGCTTGATGTAGGACTCGGACCTACGACCTGCCGGTTAACAGCCGGATGCTCTACCAACTGAG
>CADBNE010000007.1 GCA_902795975.1 uncultured Erysipelotrichaceae bacterium | reverse complement strand
TTAAGAATATATGTGGTATTGAATTAAAAGGTGGATATTGTGGTTCACTTGGAAATAAGATAGTTAACTGGATATTTAGAATAATAAGAATAGTAAGATATGGATTACCTGCGATAGTAATAATATTATCTATATTAGATTATATTAAAGCTTTATCATCAGAAGATGAAGGGGAAATGAAGAAAGTAAATAAGAGATTTATGATTAGAATTATAGCAGTAGCACTTCTATTTATAATTCCATTCATACTAGACTTTATATTGAAAATATTTAATATTCCTGGATTATCTTCAACTAATCCATTCTGTGCTAAATAAAAGATAGGGTGATATATAGTGGATTTTATAATTCAATTATTAAGAACGGTATTTTATTCACTTGATTCTATTGTATATAGTCTTATACCTAATGTATATGCATTATTAATACAAATAACTAGAACAAGTATATTTACTCAACCAGAAATTCATAAATTTTCTTTAAGAGTTTATGAGTTAATTGGTGTATTTATGTTATTTAAAGTAACTGTATCAGTTGTAAATTATATTCTAAATCCTGATGACTTTTCTGATAAAGAGAAAGGCTTTACAAATATAATTAAACGTATAATTCTTTCATTAGTAATGCTTGTATTAGCGCCTTTTGTATTTCAAGAAGCATTTAATTTACAAGCTGTAATATTAGAAGAAAATACAATTATGAATTTAGTATTTGGTACTCCACCAACACCAGCAGAGGTTGAAGCGGGTAGTAGTGAACGTTCAAGTAATAGTTCATATGTAGATATGGCTGGTAGAAAAATACAATTTACATTAATGTATGCTTTTGCACAACCTAACTATCAAGAATTTTCAGGTTCTAACTTTGACTTAATGAACTGTGAAAATACATATGCTAAAGATGATGAGAATAATTATGATTTTAGAATGAGTTCTATAACTAATGATAAATCAAAATTTATTTATCAACTTGAACCAGATTGTTGGGGCGTTTATGATCCAGATACTGATGCTTATGTAAATGATGGTACTAATGGTAAATTAATGCAATTGTTTGAAGAAAATGATGCTGAAGCTGCATATCAAAATTATGCACAAGGTGTTGCTCAACAAAGTTTTAGTTTATTCTTTAGAAAAGAAGTTATTACTGCTAAATCAGAAGATGGTAGATACTTTGTAAACTATAGATTTGGTATAAGTACAGCGGTAGGTGTTGCAACATTATATATGTTCTTAATGTTCTGTATCGATATTGCAGTACGTTCTATTCAATGGGGATTCTTACAAATGATTTCTCCAATACCAATTTTATCTTATTGTGATCCTAAATCAAGTAAAGATGGTATGTTTAAAAAATGGTTAGATAAATGTAAGAAAGTATACTTAGATTTATTTATTAGATTATTTGCATTATACTTTGGTATTTATATAATTACCTTAATAGGAACATTTAGAGATGTTGTTACAGGTGAAGAAATAAGTATGATGGATAATTGGATATTATCAATATTCATGATACTAGGTGTATTAATGTTTGTTAAGAAATTACCAGATTTCTTAAAAGAAACTTTAGCACTAGATGGTTCTGGCATGTTTAAAGGATACTTAAATCCATTTAAGAAAATAGAAGATGAAGCCGTAGGTGGTAAACTTATAGGTGGAACTGCTAAGAAAGCTGTAGGCATGGCTGGAGGTGCTGTTGCTGGTATAGGTGCAGGTGCCTTAACAGGAAGAGGTATTCTTGCTGGTATGAAGGCTGGTATGGCTGGCGGCTGGAAAGGTGATAAGTTTGGTAAAAACTGGTCTAATGCATATAGTGCTGGTAAGGATAGAGCTCGTCAATTAGCTGAAATGGAAGCTGATGATGTTACACGTGGAGATGTAATGCGTGATAAACTTTATAACATGAATCCATTCCATTCACAATCAAGAGCAGAACGTGATAAAGGTTGGTCATCTAAACTTGATGCTATTAATAAAACATGGGATGGCGTACGTGGTACAGTAACTGCTGTTGATAAAGAAGCTAAACGTCTTAAAGCAATTGAAGATGGTATTAAACAAGGTGGTGTTAGTGCATTTAATGATGACTATAAGATGATAAAAAATGCAGCAGGTGAATGGGAATATGAACTTGATGCATCAGGAAATAAACAAATTATAAAATCTGCGGCTGAGAAATATCAAGAAGCAATAGATGCTGCAACAAAAGCGGTAGATGATAGGGTACAAGCTATAGTAGATAATCATTCATTAATGGACGATGGAGCTGGAGGAACAGCAGGTGGAAATGCAGCAATAGCAAACTTCACAAGTCAACTTAAGACTATGGATACTTTAATTGAACAAGTTAATAATGAAAAGATTACTTATGTTGATGGTAGTGGAACTACACAAACACTTCATATTAATACTACCGATTCTACTGGTAAAAAGCTTGGTGTTAAAGCACAAGCTAAAGGTACACTTGGTGAGAAAAATGCTTGGGAAAGCTCTTCAACTTATAAATCTCAACAAGCCGTTGAAAAATATTCAGGTGGAAAAAAGAATAAATAAAAAGGGTGTGATTAGAAATGGAAGAATATTTAATTCCTGCCAATTCGAAGAAATCAATGCTTATATTTGGGTTGTTTAATAAATTTGATTTAATATTATTTGGTTCTGGAATAGCTATATCACTATTATTACTATTAATACTTCCAGTAGATGAGCTGTTATTTGCAATAATAGCTCTTTCTCCTGGGGTAATAACTGGGGTATTAGTTATTCCTATCCCAAATTATCATAATATTCGAACAATTATAGGACTTGCATATGAGTTCTATACAACCAGACAACAGTTTATATGGAAAGGTTGGTGCTTTGAAGATGGCGAAGACAAAAATAGTAAAAAGTAAATATACTAATGATGATGTTCCTGTAAAAGGAATTACTAATGGTGTTATTTACTTAGAGGGTAAAGATAATTTAAAAGTAACTGGTGTAAAAATAATGCCAAGAAATATATTTATTCTTGACCCAGGTATGCAAAATGCAATTATTACAAATTTAAAGACTGTGTATAATGTTATTGATTATGAGTTTTGGATTATAGTAGCAGATAGACCTGTGGATATCAATGTATATTTATCAGAACTTGAATTACTATATAATAAAACTACTGATCCTTCTAAAAGAAAGATTATTAATCAAGATTTAAATAAAGCGAATATGTTTACAAATAATAATGTAGTTGATACTGAATACTTCTTATTATTTAAAGAGAAAAATGATGATGTTATTAATAAAAGAATACGTAATTTAATAAATAACTTTGCTAATGCTGGCTTAACAGCATTCCAAACAACTAATGATGACCTAAGAATGATTTTGGATAATTTCTTAAACGGTGGTGTAACTACTGAATTCGGGACGGTGTTATCATGATAGATATTAAAAGTCAAATAGCTCCTAAAGGTTTAGAATTTAAACCTGCAGAGTTTGTAATTAGTGATAAGTATGCTACTATTTTAACAGTAATTAGTTATCCTAAATTTATCTATCCAGGTTATTTATCATCATTAACATCAATGGCTGGTATTAAACTAGTTATTAAACATATTCCACTTCCTTTTAGTTCAGTACAAAAAATGTTAAATAAAGAAATTGCTGATTTAAAAGTAAGATATCAAGAAGAAAACGATAGAACTATTCAAGAGAGAATTAAACAAGATTATGCTTCTTTGGAACAATTTATTTCAGAGTTAGCATCTTCACAGTCTAAAGTATATGATTTTCAAATGCATATAATGATTACTGCTAATTCACAAGATGAATTAATAGTTAAAAAATTACAATTAAAGAATTATATGGAAGCTATGGAAATGAAAGCAATACCTTTACGTTTTGAACAAGATAAGGTATTAAAATCAATGCTTCCAATATATCCAAAACAAGATTTAGAGGATAGAATTGGTACTCCAATTCCAGCACCAACAATGGCTGCTATGTATCCATTTATATTTGATAGTATTAAAGACCCAGGATTATCTACATTACTTGGTATAGATTTCTCTGGTGGTGTTATTCTATTTAATCAATTCTTATATCAAATAAGAAAAGAACATAATAGAAATAATGCTAACATGATTATATTAGGTACATCTGGTAGTGGTAAATCTACTGCTTCTAAGTTGTTACTAAGAACTAATATAAGAAATGAATACCAAAATATTGTTATAGACCCTGAAGGTGAACTTGAGGATATGTGTAATCTATATGGTGGAGATTTTATAAGCTTAGGTAAAGGTGGACAATTTGGTATGATAAATCCACTTGAAGTTGTTTTAGATGTAGATGAAGATGAGATTAAACAAGGTTTAGGTTATACTACATTTACAAGAACAATTCAATCTGTAAAAGCTTTCTTAAAATATTATGATCCATCTATAGAAGAAGATGTTCTTAATATGTTTAGTGAAATTTTACAAGAAACTTATAGACGTTTTAGTATAGGTTTTGATACAGATTTTACTAGATTAACATCTCAAGATTATCCAACTTTCAAGGATGTTTATGCAACAATTAAAGGTAAATTATTATCTATGCCTGAAAGAACTCAAGAAAGAGATATATTAGAAAAACTTGAGTTAAAGATAAGACCTATTGTTAAAGAATTAAAATATTATTTTGATGGTCACACTACTATAAAAACTAATAGTGATTTTATAGTATTTAATATAAAAGAATTAATGAATTCTGATGTAAATATTCGTAATGCGTTATTCTTTAATGTTTTAAAATATGCATGGAGTTTAACACTTGATCCTAGAAGAAATACTGTATTAACTGTTGATGAAGCACATGTATTATTAAGTAATCAAAATACATTAGGTGCTGACTTTTTAGCACAAATTCAAAGACGTGCAAGAAAATATAATACAGGTACAATTATAATAACTCAACAACCAACTGACTTCTGTGATCCAGCTGTTATTACTCAAGGTAAGGCAATATTTGATAATGCTTCATATTATCTTGTAATGGGATTAAAGAAACAAGCTGCTACTGACTTAGCTCGTTTAATTGATTTAAATGAAAGTGAAATAGATAGTATTAAAAAATATGGACAAGGTGAGGCTTTGTTTGTATGTGGTGGCAGACGTATGAGAATTAATGTTGTTGTTACAGATGAAGAATTAGATTCATTTGGAAAAGGTGGAGGACTATAATATATAATCCTCCTATTGTTTAGGTGGTGATTAAATGAATCCAAGTGGTGGTAGTGGTATTAAAATGCCAAGTGGTGGTAGTGGTAATAAAATGCCAAGTGGCAGTGGTGCACTAAGTTCTGGCGCACAGGATAAAATACAAAATGCAAATAGACAAAAGTCTGGAGAATCTTTGGCTAGAGCTGAAGCAAACAAACCTAATTTGGGTTCTAGATTACCTGAAAAATCTTCAAATATTGATGCAGGTAATCAAACACCAAATAATCAAGGCCAAGTAGGTAATGGAAATTCTAATAGTGCATTAGATCAAAAAAGAAAACAAGCACGAGCAAATGCTGACCAAAAAATGCAAAATATTAAACGTATGATTGAAGAGGAAGCATTAAAAAAATTAGGTGCAGCATATGGTATTCCAGAGCCTGTAACAGATAAATTGATTAAATCAAAAAAAGGCCAAAAACTTCTTGATATGATAGATAAAAAACAAAATATGAATCCTTTAAAGAATAAAGGACCTTTATCTAAATTATCAGGAGATAAGAAAAAAGATAAAGATTTGAAGGATACAGAAAAGGGAAAAGATACTGAAAAGTCCGATGGACAACAAGTAATGGAAGGTGCTTTAAAGATATCTTTAAAAGTACTTAGGATGGCTCTTTTCTGTGGACCTTTAACATCCTTAATACTTTTGTTTGCTGTAGTAGTTGTTGCTGCAATAAATGATGATAAAGTTTCATCAATGATACTTGCAGGAGCTTCAGCTGATGAAGCACAGCAATTAAAAGAAAATGTGGGTACAGGTACAAAGACTTCATTTACTACTGGTAAAGGAAATAAGTATCCTGAGGAGTATTATGAAAGATTAGCTAATTTAGGTAATAATTATTCTTCACAAAAGAAATGCCAAGGTAAGGAATGTATGAGTACTCCTGAATTTATGTATTATTTAAAAATAGCTGATATTAAAACAAGATATGAACAAAAATATAATGTATCATTGGATTGGTATTTAATATCTGCTACAAACCTATACAAGGCTGAGAGTACAGAAGAAACTATGAAAGCTAATTTAGGTGGCTATGATAGAGATTCTGTTGATGATATTAATAAAGCATCAGGTCTTGATTGGGAAAATGATTATAAAAACATTGATGGATATGTTTACTTAGATAGAGATGATTCTACATATGATTTACAAATACTTGCAAAGAATATGGTTACTAAGAAAACTGTTCAAAAATGTCTTAATTCTAGTGGTGCTGTAACAAAACAACAGGAAGATGAAGATGTTGAAGATGTATACTTAAAAGGTGATAAAAAATTAAGTTGTGCATCTGGTGAATCATATATAATTAATAGCACATACGAAAAAGATGAAAATAAGTTTAAAGAATTTATGTTAGAATACATAGATTTAAAAATGTATAATAAAGGTTCTGGTAATAAGGGTAAGCATCATTCATCTTGTTCTGTTACTACAGATGGTTCTTATTTATGGCCAATAGGTAGTGTTGAAACAACTACAGGTAAAGATAGTAAGACATATGCACTTGGAGAACCAGAATATGGTAGAGCTAATATTTCAAGAGGATATTCTAATGGTCATCAAGGATTAGATATATTCTCAAATAATAGAATTAATGTAGTTAATATTATTGCTGCTAAATCTGGTACAGTTGTTTATCCAACTAGTACATCACAAACAGGATTCCCTGATGTGGGTAATTCATCTGATGGTGGTGGATATGGTAACTATGTAAAGATACAACATGACGATGGTTCATATACACTTTATGGACATATGGCACAAAATAGTATAACTGTTAAAGCTGGAGATAAGGTTGGAGCTGGACAAGTAATTGGTAAAATGGGACATAGTGGTGATAGTACAGGTGCACATTTACATTTCGAAGTAAGAAGTTCATCTGATGCTAGATTAGACCCACTTAAGTTTGTTAGTCCTGAAAATCCAAGACCAGGAACAGTAGAAAAATGTGATAGTGGTGGTAATTCACTTGCTGATAGTATGGTTAAATTAGCTGTATCTCAATTAGATGATAAAAGTGCTGCAAATGGTGAAAAATACTGGAGATGGTTTGGATCTAATAGTAGATTTGAATGGTGTGCTGCATTTGTATCATGGGTTGTTGCAAATACAGAAAATGATGGTCAAAAACTTAGTACTATTATTGATTATAAGAGTGCTAGAGTTGGTATGTGGATTAATTATTTATATAAAACTGATGGATTAAATTATGTTCATAATGATAATTGTTCAAGATTAGCTGATAAAAATGGTTCAGATAAAAAGTATGTTCCACGTCCAGGAGATTTAATATTCTTTGACTGGGATGGTAACTGGCAAGCTAAACTTCCAACTGAAATGAGACAAGCGGACCATATAGGTATTGTCCAAAGGGTAGAGAATGGTAAAATTATAACTATTGAGGGTAACTCAAATAATAAGGTTGCAGAAAGAAGTTATAATTTAAATAGTTGTGAAGTAATTGGTTTCGGAACATGGTATTAGGAGGTAAATATGAAAAAAGTAATTATGGTATTAGTTATATTTGTATTTATCCTTACTGGATGTTCATCAGAATATAATTTAGAAATAAATAATAGTAAAATAAAAGAAAACATTAAAGTTGAAATATTGGATGCTGATATTCCTAAGGAAGTTCCTGGAATTGATGTAGAATTAAATGATAGAATAACTCCTTTTATTAATAATGATCAGTATCCAATATTCAATAATACTAAAATTAAATATAAAAAGAAGGTAACTAAAGTAGGAGATTTAACTAAAGTTACTTTAAATCATACTTATACACATGATGAATTTAGAAATTCAAATACTTTTAAAACTTGTTTTGAAAATGCCGAATTTAAAAAGACAAGAAAGGGTTATGATTTAAATTTTAGTGGTTCATTTTATTGTTTATATGGTGATTCTATAAAAATAAATGTTAAAACAAATAATAAGGTTATAAATCATAATGCAGATAAAGTATCAGGGAATGTTTATACATGGGTTATAAATGATAATAATGTAAAAAATGTTGATATTAATTTATCATTATCAAAACAATCAGCATTAATAACTCCTTTATTATATGTAATAGCGTCAGCTATATTCTTAGTAATAAGTGTTTTTGCGTATAGATTTTATAAGATATATAAGGCAAAAGATTCAGTAAATGATTTATGATTTGAGGTGTAATATGAAAAAAGTTTTCAAAATTTTTATATGCTTTATTTTAACTTTTGTATTTATATATGTACCTCAAAATACTAAAGCATATGACTTTAGTAATAAATCAGATGAAGAAAGAGCAATAAGAACTCGTAGAGAAATATATGATTTGTATAATGTATATAAAGAAATCGTTAGAACAGAAGATACTGAGTCTGATAAATTCGGAGTAGTAGGTTATAATGGTGTATGTAGTACTGTTACTGTTGGAAATACTACTATGACATTAGATGAATATGTTGCAGGTGTTGTTAAAAGTGAATCTGCACCTGGTAATTTGGAATCATTAAAAGCACAAGCAATAGTAGCAAGAACTTTCTTATTATATAATAAGAGAAATGCATCTTCTTGTGTTATAAATAATACAACTGATAGTTTTCAAGTGTTTAAGGGAAAAGTTCCAGAAGATAGTATATATTATAAAGCTGCAAAAGAAACATCTAATATGGTTGTTTCAAGAAATGGTGAGATTGCATTAACTCAATATCAATCATATCCTGCTGGACAATTTCAAACTGAAGATTCTACAGGATGGCATGTACAATTTCAAAAATTTGCAGATGACCCATCAACTAAATGGATATGGCATGGCCCTAAAAAAAGTGAAGTAATGTCTGTTACTTCTGGATATGAAATGGCTTATAATAATCCACATAACTGGGGTATGAGTCAAACTATATCAGCTTATTTAGCACTTAAAGAAGGATATACATATCAAAAAATAATTGAATTATTTTATGGTCAACCTATAGTTACATTATCAGATGGTGTATATGATGGTAATATGTCATATTTAACTGGTGGAGTAGGTAAAGTATATTATTGGAATCAACAAGACTTTGACGCATATGATTATGGACATGGATGTGGTACAATTAAAGACTGTGGATGTGGTCCTACATCTGTAGCGATTATCGCATCTACATTTTTACAACGTTCAATTTCTCCTGTAGAAACTACTGAGAAAGTATGTAGTTTAAAAGGATGTAGTTCATCAGGTTCTAATAATGCTGCTTTAGGTAATACTTTAACTCAAATATATGGTATTAAAACAGTAAGTACTAATAATAATCAAGATGTTATAAATGCTCTTGGAACTGGTAATGCTTTAGTTATAGCACTTATGGGACCAGGATTGTTTACAACTGGAGGACATTATATTGTATTAACTGGTGTTGATTCAAATGGTAAAGTTTCAGTAGCAGATCCATGGAGTAGAAAACTTACTGAACAAAAATGGTTTGATTTTAATATAATTATTTCGCAGAGAAAAGCTGCATATACAATAGCGTATAGATCATAGGTGATTATTATGAAAAAGAAAATAATATTTGTTATTTTAATGCTTGTTTTACTTTCAGGATGTAAGGCTAAGTATTCATTAAAAATTAATAAAGATGGCAGCGTAGATGAAACACTAGTAGCTACAGAAACACCTGAATATTTTGATACATATAAACATACTTCTGTTGGAAAAGTAATAAGTTATGTTATTATGCCATACATAGATGTATTAAATGATAAAAAATATGAAGTAACTAATAATGTAAATATTAATAGTGATAGTGGGGTAACTGTAAAGAAAAAATATAATAGTTTTAAAGATTATATTGGTAATAGTGTAATATATAGTCAATTTACAGATAAGATTAATTATGAAGAAAATGGAGATAAAGTAAGTATTTCTTTAACTGGAAAGTTTTCTTCTTCAGACCAGAATCAGTCTTATGTACCTATAAAAGATGGAAAGGTAAGTATTACTGTTCCATATAAAGTAACTGATTCTAATGCTGATAAAGTAGATGGAAATACATACATTTGGTTATTTGATAATAATAAAGGTGAAGAAAGAGAAATAAGAATTTCTTATACAAAATCAAAATTATTGAATTTAGATTTTAATTATAGTGCTATAATTATAGTAGCTCTTATAGTTATTTTAGCTATTGTTGCATTTGTAGTATATACTAAATATAAAAAATCAAATAGAGAAGCAAATAAGATTTAGTGGGAGGTAGAAAATGAAATTAAAATTTAGAGCTGATTCTAAAGACATGTTAATATTTGGAATATTTTCATTAATAGTATTCTTATTCTTATGTCTTGCAATTTCAAATGTAGGATCATTTATATCAACAGGTTCATTCTCAGGTATAAATATACTTCCTGCACTTACTGATTATTTAGCAGTTACAATAGTATTATTTATTGCACTATTAGCTGCAATGTTTATGAGTGTTCAATCACTTTTCATCGAAAGAGAAGAAGGAATTGGATTTAAAATTGGTGAGAAAAAAGAAAAAAATTATTCTCATTGGGCAAAAGATAAAGAAATTAAAAATGGATTAGATGTTGCTGAAGTTGACCCTTTAGCACCTAAAGCTAATGCAGGTGGTATTCCTCTTATAATGACACCTAAAAAAGTATGGGTTGATAATGGTGGATATCATAACTTAGTAATAGGTTCTACTGGTGCTGGTAAAACACAAACTACAGTTTTACCAATGGTTAATCTTTTAGCAAAACATGATGAATCTATGATTATTACAGACCCTAAGGGTGAAATATATGAACAAACTTCTAACTATTTAAGAAGTTTAGGATATAATATAGTATTATTAAATTTCCGTGATCCTCAACAAGGTAATAGTTGGAATCCTATGTATTTACCATATTCTTTATATAAAGAAAATAAGATTGATAAGTCTATAGAGTTACTAGAAGACTTAGCTGCAAACATATTAAAAGATCCATCAGCAAAAGGACAAGACCCATTCTGGGAAAATACTTCTGCTGACTATTTTGCAGGTTTAGCATTCTCTTTATTTGAAGATGCAAATGAAAATGAAATAAACTTAAATAGTATTAACTTAATGTCTACAATTGGAGAAGATAAATTAGCTAATACTACATATATTAAGGAGTATTTTTCATATAAGGATCCATCAAGTACTGCTTATATAAAAGCATCATCAACACTTATGGCTCCACAAGATACTAAAGGTTCTATATTATCAGTATTTAAACAAAGAGTTCAATTATTTGCTACACGTACAAATTTATCAGAAATGTTAGCAAATAATGACTTTGATATGAGAGATATTGGTAGAAAGAAAACAGCTGTATTTATAGTAATACAAGATGAAAAAACTACATATCACTCATTAGTTACTATATTCTTAAAGCAATGTTATGAAACTTTAATTTCAGTTGCTCAAGAAGGTGGAGGAAAACTTCCACATAGAACTAACTTTATACTTGATGAGTTTGCAAACATGCCTCCACTTAAGGATGTTACAACAATGGTTACTGCAGCTCGTTCAAGAAATATTAGATTTACATTTATTATCCAGAACTTTGCACAATTATACGAAGTATATGGAAAAGAAAATGGTGAAACTATTAAAGGTAACTGTGGTAACATAGTATACTTAATTAGTACAGAGTTAAGTGCCCTTGAGGAAATAAGTAAAATGTGTGGTGAAGTTAAATCTAAAGAAAAAGAAAAGACTTCATCTACACCACTTGTTACAGTAAGTGATTTACAAAGAATGCCTCAATGGGAGACAATTATATTACGTATTAGAACAATGCCTTTTAAAACTAAATTAACTCCTCATTTTCAAATGAATTGGGGTCATAGTTTCCCTAAGGCTGATTATCCACATAGAGAAGAAATCCCTGTATGTGTATTTGATTTAAAAAGTTATGTAGATAAGAAAAGAGAAGAAAAAATTAATAAATTAGTTGGTGGCGGCGGAGCTAGCTCACCATTTGGTGGAGGTTCACCATTTGGAGGAAGTTCACCATTCGGAGGAGGTTCACCATTTGGAGGAGGTTCACCATTTGGAGGTGGCTCACCATTCGGTGGAGGAAGTTCTCCATTTGGTGGCGGAGGAGCTCCAAGAGCACCTTTTGGAGATGGAACTAAGGAAAATCCATTCTCAACTAGACCACCTAAATCAAGCAATGATGGTGGAATTAACTTAGATAATTTAGTTAAGAGAATAGACCAAAAAATTGCTGAAATGGAAAAAGAAGAACAAAGAGAAAAAGAAGAGAAAGCTAAACTTGAAAATACTTCAGTTGAAAATAAACAAGAACAAACTGATACTAAGCCAGTAATTAAACAAGATAAAGAATCATATGTTCCTGAAAAGAATGAAGCAATTAGTGATGATCAATTCTTTGATGATTTCTTTGGAGATGAATAAAACTTACTTTATAGTAAGTTTTTTTGTGTCCTATAATGTATATTCGGTTGTACAATGTATTCAAATATGCTAAAATAGTTTTATGGGTAGGTGATTAAAATGTATAGAAAAACATATGTTGAAATTAATACTACAATAATTGAAAATAATGTAAAAAATATATTAAAAAAATATAATGATTATAAGTATTATATAGGTGTTGTAAAGGGTAATGCGTATGGACATGGAATGGAAGTTGCTAAATATTTATTAAATAGTGGAATTAATTATTTAGCAGTATCTACATTGGATGAAGCATTAGAAATAAGAAAAAAAGTAAGTAATGACTGCCCAATCTTAATTTTACAACCAGTTGATTTAGAATATATTGATATATGTTCAAAAGAAAATATAACTATTACAATTAGTTCTTATGATTATTATTTAAAATTAAAAAATATTAATATAGATAATCTAAAAGTACATATAAAAATTGATAGTGGTATGAATAGATTAGGTTTAAATAATAAAGAGCAAGTTAATACTATATATAATGAATTAATAAATTCTAATAATATTATTTTAGAAGGTATTTATACTCATTTAGGTACTTTAGGAATAATTGATACTAGATTTGATAATCAAGTAGAAAGATTTAAAAAAATAACTGAAGATATAGATTTAAGTAAAATAGAGATTGTTCATATATATAGTAGTAATGCTGTTGTAATTCATCCAAAATTAAGTTTTACTAATGGATGTAGATTAGGTATTATTATGTATGGTTTAGCACCTAGAAATTTTAATAATAATGGATTAAAAAATAAATTACGTAAGATTAAGAGAGATATGACACGTAAGAAGTTACATTTATCACCAATAAATGAAGATTTTAGTATTGATGTAAAACCTGCATTTAGATTAGTTAGTGAAGTAAATGAAATTAAAGAAGTAAATGCTAATGAATATATTAGTTATGGATTTAGTTATAAAACTGATAGTAAGTGTAAGGTTGCTATAGTTCATACAGGATATATGGATGGACTAAGTTTGAGTCATAAAGGTAGAAATGTTTATATTAATGATAAACAATATCCTATAGTTGGTGTTGTTAATATGGGTATGCTTGTTATAAAGATAGATGATACAGTTAAAGTAGGAGATAGAGTTGATGTTATTAGAAATATTCGTTCTGAAGCAGGATATGTTAAAACATCTCCACATCAGTTAATGACAAGTGTTTCACCACTTTTAGAACGTAAATATATTGAGGAAGAAGGATAATTATGGATTTTGAAGTATTAATATTAGGTAGTGATATAAATGCTTATTATATGGCTAGAAATTGTTATGAACAATATCATAAAAAAGCTCATCTTATAGGAATGACTCCTATGAATTTTACAAGTTTAAGTAATATTCTTGAAATTACATATGTTAAAGATTCACATGATTTTAATATTGTAAAAGATGAAATGATGAAGTTTTATGAAGAAAATAAAGATAAAAAGATACTATTAGTTCCTTCAAACGATAACTATGTTAGATTAATGCAAGAAAATCAAGATTTTTTAAAACAATATTTTGTATTCCATACTATAAGTGTTGATTTATTAAATGATTTATTAGTCAAAGATAGATTTTATAGAAGATTTGCAGATAAAAATATTCCTAAAACATATATCTATAATATAGAAGATGAATTAGATTTAAATAGAGTTAACGAATTAGGATATGAATTGATATTAAAACCAGGTGATGGTATAGAATATCATGAACATGAATTTGTAGGACAAGCTAAAGTATTTAAAATATTTAGTGAAGAAGAATTATTAAATGTAATTAAAAAAATAAAAGATTCAGGATATAAAGGAAATTTAATTTTACAAGAGTTTATTGAGGGCGATGATAGTTATTTATTTGACTGTATATCATATTGTGACAAAAATGGTAAAGTAAAATTAATGTCATTTGCTCAAATAGCTTTACAAGAACATACTATTACTGGAATAGGAAATTGTACAGTATTAGTAAATGGTTTTAATGAATATAATAATACAAAAGAAACAGTAGAAGAATTAAAGGAATTCTTAGAATCATTAAACTATCATGGTATATGTGAGTTTGATTTAAAATATGATAAAAAATCTCAAAAATTTAAAATATTAGAAATTAATCCTAGACAAGCACGTAGTAGTTATTATTTAACAGCTTGTGGATATAATTTAGTAAAATATTTAGTTGATGAATTAATATATGGAAAAGAATTTGATTTCCATTTTATAGATGAGAAAATGGTTTTATCATTTGTTCCAATGAAAGTTATTAAAGAAAATGTAAATAATGAAAAAATAAAAAAAGAAATAATTAATTTAAAGAAACAAAAGAAATATTGTGATCCATTAAATTGTAAAGAAGATAAACATTTAAAGAGAAAAATGTGGTTATTTTTAAGAAAAATTAATTTTGTTAGAAAATATAGAAAGTGTAAGTGGTAATATGTGTGGATTTGTAGGATATATAGATAAAAAAGTAAATGATAAAAATATAATTAAATTAATGAATGATACTATTATTCACCGTGGACCAGATGATGAAAGTTATTATCAAGATGAAGATGTTAATTTAGGTTTTAGAAGACTTAGTATTATAGATTTAGCTAATGGTCGTCAACCTATGTTAAACAAAGATGAAAGTATTGTATTAACATTTAATGGTGAAATATATAATTATCAAGAATTACAAGAAGAATTAAAAAATAAAGGTTATGAATTTAAAACTAATTCTGATACTGAAACTATTCTTCATGGATATGAGGAATATGGAACAGAGATAGTAAAAAAATTAAGAGGAATGTTTGCTTTTGTAATTTGGGATAAAAATAAGAAAAGATTATTTGGAGCTAGAGATTATTTTGGAATTAAACCATTTTATTATTATAAAAAAGATGATACATTTATTTGGGGTTCTGAAATTAAGAGTTTTTTAAAACATCCAAGTTTTGAAAAAAAATTAAATAGAGAATCATTAAAGAGTTATTTAACTTTTCAATATTCTGTATTAGATGAAACATTTTTTGAAAATGTATATAGATTAAATCCAGGACATTATTTTGTATATGAAAATGGTAATTTAGAAATTAATTCTTATTTTGATTTCTCTTATACAGAAAATAAAACAAATTTAGAACAATTAACTAAAGATATAGATAGCATGATACATAGTTCAGTTAAGTATCATAGAATAAGTGATGTTAAAGTTGGTGCATTCCTTTCTGGTGGTGTAGATTCAAGTTATATTGTATCAGTATTAAAACCAGATACAACTTATTCTGTAGGATTTGATTTTCAAAAATTTAATGAAACTAATTATGCTAAAGAATTATCTGATATATTAAAAATTAATAATAAGAGACATTTAATTACTCCAGAAGAGTTCTTTAATTCATTAGAATCTGTTCAATATCATTCTGATGAACCACATGCAAACCTTTCTGCAGTAGCACTTTATCATTTATCTGCTTTAGCAGCACAAGATGTTAAAGTTGTATTATCAGGTGAAGGTGCTGATGAATTATATGGTGGATATGAATCATATAATCCAACACCAGCATTTAATCGTTATCAAAAATTTGTTCCAAAATTTATTAGAAAAGGTGTTAAAAACTTATCTATTAATCGTAAATATTTTAAAGGTCAACAATTTTTAGTAAGAGGTGGACAAGATATTGAAGATTATTATGTAGGTCAAGCATTTATATTTGATGATGAGGGTGCTAATAACATTTTAACTGAAAAATATAGAACTGATATTGGATTTAAAGATATAACTAAACCATATTTTGATAAAGTTAAAGGTCAACCAGATATTGTTAAAAAACAATTTGTTGATATGAATTTATGGTTACCAAGAGATATCTTACTTAAAGCTGATAAGATGACTATGGCACATAGTCTAGAATTAAGAGTACCATTCTTAGATAAAGAAGTATTTAAACAAGCTTTATCAATTCCAAATAAATATAAAGTTGATAAAATGTGTTTAAGAAAAGCTTCTGAATTAACAATTCCAGAAGAATGGGCAAAGAGAAAGAAAAAAGGTTTTCCAGTTCCATTTGCAATATGGATAAAAGAAGAGAAATGGTATAATTGGGTTAAAGATGTTATTAATGAAGATTTTACAAAAGAATTCTTTGATCAAGAACAAGTATTAAAATTATTAGATGATCATTATAATAATGTAGCTAATAATGGTCGTAAAGTGTATACTATTTTATGTTTCTTATTATGGTATAAAAAGTATTTTAAAGAAGCTTAATTAAAAAGAAATAAACAAGTATGTTTATTTCTTTTTTTTGTATATATATCAATAAAAAAATATAGTAAATATGGTATAATATAATTAGCTATTAAATCATAAAATATGGTATAATATGCCAAAGGTGGTGAAGTATGGATTTTTATATGACATTTTGGATTGCTGCTATAATTATTTTAACTATTGCTGAAATACTTAGTATTAATTTAACTACAATATGGTATGTAGTGAGTGCTATAGTAGCTCTTATATTATCATTCTTTGTTGATAATTTTATTATTCAATTTGGTGTATTTGCAGTTCTAGGAACTATCTTACTTATTACGACTAAACCATTACTTACTAGATTATTAAAAGTAGATGAAGTAAAAACAAATTTAGATAGAGTAATAGGTATGGAAGGTATTGTTACTGAGAGTATTACTAAATTTGAAATAGGAGAAGTAAAAGTAGATGGTAAAAAATGGAGTGCTATTAGTGATAATGATATAGAAGAAGGTAGTACTATAGTAGTATTAAGTATTGATGGAGTAAAATTAAAAGTTAGAAAGAAAGAGGATTAATTATGGAAATTTTTGTTGTTATTTTAGTTTTAGTATTCTTACTTGTTGTACCAAATATTAAGATTGTACCTCAAGCAAGAGTATATGTTATTGAAAGATTAGGTTCTTATTTAACTACATGGAGAAATGGTTTACATTTTAAAATTCCATTTGTAGATAGAATATCTAATGTTGTTACTTTAAAGGAAATTGTTAAAGATTTCCCACCACAACCTGTTATTACAAAAGATAATGTTACTATGCAAATAGATACAGTAGTTTATTTTCAAATTACTGATGCAAAATTATATACTTATGGTGTAGAAAATCCTATAAATGCTATTGAAAATTTAACAGCTACTACATTAAGAAATTTAATTGGTGAATTAGAGTTAGACCAAACACTTACATCAAGAGATATAATTAATACAAAAATGCGTGCTATTCTTGATGAAGCAACTGACCCTTGGGGGATTAAAATAAATCGTGTAGAAGTTAAAAATATTATTACACCAAGAGATATTCAAGAAGCAATGGAAAAACAAATGCGTGCAGAACGTGAACGTCGTGAAAAAATTCTTCAAGCTGAAGGTGAAAAGAAATCTAACATCTTAATTGCTGAAGGTCAAAAAGAAAGTGCTATTTTAAGAGCTGAAGCAGATAAAGAATCTAAGATTAGAATTGCTGAAGGTGAAGCAGAAGCAATGCTTAAATTAAAACAAGCAGAAGCTGATGGTATAAGATTATTACAAGAGGCAGAAGCTCAAGGTATTAATATGTTAAAGCAAGCTGATGCTAATGAAGCAGTATTAAGACTTAAAGGATTTGATGCATTAAAAGATTTAGCAAATGGAGAAGCTACTAAAATTATAGTTCCTTCTGATATGCAAGGTATTGCTACTTTAGGTACTACATTAAATGAAGTATTAAATAAAAAAGGAGAATAAGGTTTACATTTTACCTTATTCTTTTTTATTTTTTCTTGACACATATAATTTGAGTTGGTATACTATTGAGGTTTGTGGAAGGGGATATGTGTTATGAAATTAGTTAAATTAAGAGTATTTGCAGCTACTGTATCAGCAGTATTAGTTCCAACTATATGTACATGTAGTGAATTACAAAAAGAAGATAAATATAGAGCTAAAGCTTTAGTTTATTCTTCAAATTATATAGATAATAGTGATAATATAGAAAGTACTACAACAAGTACTACTAATACTACAACAACAGTGAGTACAACTACAACAACAACTACTGTAGTAACTACAACTGAACCAATTGATATATATAAACATATAAGAAATTTAGAAAGTTTAAAGAATAATGATTTAGCTATTGAGGATTTAGATTTATTTATTAATAAATATGCAGGATATACTAAGTTATCTTATGATGAAGCATTAGATATAATAAATAATAGTATTGATACTATAGAAAATGATTATCAATCTATACGTGGTGGTATAATGTGTACACTATTTAGTTATTCAAATGATAATGGATTATTAAGTGTATATACTAATGATAAAGAAATAAGACCAGAAATGACTTGTGAAGAAAAAGAAAAAATTATGATAGAATTTAGTGATAATCTTTGTATGTGTAATGATGATAAATATATAGTATTAGCAGCATTTAGAGAAGAGACAGGTAGAGGTATATCAGAAAGATGTGTATATGATAATAATTATGGTGGTATAAGAATATATGGAGAAGCAGGATGTAATGGTGAATATGGTATGTATTCTACACCAGAATTTGGTATGTATAGAGAAGTAAAACTTATATATAATAAATTAGTATCTATAAGAAGTAATGGTGCTAGTGATATTAATTCTGTAATATATTCTTTTGCATGTAGATATAATCCTGATTATGCTGATCATTATGCAGGTAAGATATCTGGATGGGTATCTAATGTACAAAGTGAATATGGAGATTTTACTAGTATAGATAGTTATCAAAAAGTATATAGTAAATAAAACTATATACTTTTAATTTATCATTTACATACGTACGTATGTATGATATAATTATAATAGAGGTTGATTAGTATGGATATGGTTATAATAGCTTTATTAAGTTTAGTAATAGTTATACTTATTATATTAATTGTAATAGTAAGTATAAAGAATAAAAATAATATATTTTTATATGATAAAATGAATAAATTGGAAAAAGATATTATTAAAGAAATAGGAGAGTTTAAAGTAGATTTTTCTAATGATATTAATGATGATTTTACTACTATGAATGATAAGATTGATTATAGATTAAGACTTATTAGTGATAAAGTAAATGAAAGATTAGATGAAAATTTTGAAAAGAGTAATAAGACATTTACTGCAGTATTGGAAAGATTATCGAGAATAGATGAAGCACAAAAGAAGATAGATAGTTTATCTAATGATATTGTATCATTACAAGGTATATTAACTGATAAAAAGACTAGAGGTATATTTGGTGAAGTTAATCTAGAACATATTATGTCAAATATATTTGGTACTAATAATGATAAAATATATAGAATGCAATATCCTTTTGATAATAATACTATAGCAGATTGTGTTTTATTTGCTCCAGAACCTTTAGGTACTATAGCAATTGATTCAAAGTTTCCACTTGAAAATTATCAAATAATGGTGGATAAAAATACTTCAAGTAATAAAAGATTAGAAGCAGAAAAATTATTTAAAATGGATATGAAAAAACATATAGATGCTATAAGTAGTAAATATATTATTCCTGGTGTTACATCAGATCAAGCAATACTATTTTTACCTGCTGAAGCAATATTTGCAGAAGTAAATGCATATCATACAGATTTACTTAATTATGCTTATAAAAAGCGTGTATGGATTACATCACCAACTACATTAATATCAACATTAACAACTATACAAGTAATTATGAAAAATATCGAAAGAGATAAATATGCTAGTATAATACATAGTGAATTAAAATTACTTGATGAAGAGTTTAAAAGATATAAAGATAGATGGGATAAGTTATATAGAAGTATAGAAACAGTAAGTCGTGATGTAAAAGATATACATACAACAACAGAAAAGATTACAAAAAGATTTAATAGTATAAATAATGTAGAGATAGAACCTCTCGATTATACAGAGTAATCTATCTTTTTTTATTAAATTTTAGTATAATTAGAATAGGTGATTTTATGGAAGATAGAATAATAGATATATTAAATGAACAAAAAAGAGCACTTAGTGTTCATGAATTAGAGATGTTATTAGGTTTAGGTAGTGTTAGTGAATTAAAAACATTACTTAATGCTTTAAATAATCTAGAAGTTAGTGCTAAAGTATATCATACTAAGAAAGATAAATATATGTTATTTGCAGATAGTAATTCTAAAGTAGGTATATTACAAGTTACAACTAAAGGTATAGGTTTTGTAATGTTAGAAGATGGTACTGAAATAAAAGTTTTACCTGAAAAATTAAATGGTGCTATTAATAAAGATAAAGTTATAGTAAATATAGAAGATGAAAATAGTGAACCAATAATGGGTAAGATAGTAAAAATAGTAGAAAGAGCTAATAATAATGTAGTAGGTACTATTTATTTTAAAGGTAAACGTATATTAGTTAAACCTGATGATAGAAAGATTAATATTACTATAGTAGTAGAACATAATTATCATAATAATTTAGTAGAAGGTCATAAAGTATTAGTTAAATTATTAAATAAAAATAAGAATAATGAATATAATTGTCAAATACTTAGAGTATTAGGACATATTAATGATCCAGGGGTAGATATATTATCTATTATGGCTAAATATAATATTAATGATGCTTTTCCTAAGGAAGTAATGGAACAAGTAGAAAAAGAAATACCTAGTAGTGTTAGTGAAGAAGAAATAAAACAAAGATTATCTAAGACAGGTAAAGATTTACGTGATATGGTCATATTTACTATAGATGGTGATGATACTAAAGATATAGATGATGCTATTAGTATTGAGAAAAAAGATAATGGTAATTATATGTTAGGTGTACATATAGCGGATGTAAGTTACTATGTAAAAGAGAATAGTCCATTAGATAAAGAAGCGATGGATAGAGGTACTAGTGTTTATTTAGCAGATAGAGTTACACCAATGTTACCACATGAATTATCTAATGGTATATGTTCATTAAATCCAAATGAAGATAGATTTGCTCTTTCATGTATGATGGAAATAGATGATAAAGGTAATGTAGTTGATTATGAAATATTTGATAGTATTATTAGATCCAGAATACAAATGACATATAAAAAGGTTAATAAAGTAATAGAAGAAAATGAAGTACCAGAAGGATATGAACCATTTGTAGAAAAATTATTACTTATGAAAGAATTAGCTGCTATACTTAGAAAAAATAAAGTTGAGAAAGGATATATTGATTTTGAAATAGATGAACCTAAAGTAATAGTTAATGAAAATGGTGAATGTATTGATGTACAATTAAGAGAAAGAGGTACAGGAGAAAAATTAATAGAAGACTTTATGATTGCTGCTAATGAGACAGTAGCAGGTCATTTTGTAGATATGGATTATCCATTAATATATCGTGTTCATGGTGAACCAAGTGAGGAGAAAATGACTAATTTCTTACATTTAGTTAGTATTATGGGTTATAGATTAGAGGGTAATTTTCATCATATAACTCCAAAAGTAGTACAACAAATGTTGGAACAATTAAAAGATAAAAAAGAGTATTATATTTTATCTAGTCAAATGTTAAGAAGTATGCAAAAGGCTGTATATGATACTAAAAATATAGGACATTTTGGTTTAGCTAGTAAAAGATATTGTCATTTTACTTCACCAATAAGAAGATATCCAGATTTAACTGTTCATCGTTCTATTAGAAAATGCTTATTATCTGATAATATGACATTAGATAGTATAAGAAGTTGGGAACACAAATTACCTATGATGGCTGAACATTCATCTCAAAAAGAAAGAGATTCTATTGAATGTGAACGTGAAGTAGATGATATGAAGATGGCAGAATATATGGAAAAACATATAGGTGAAGAATATCATGGTATAATAACAGGAGTACAAAGTTTTGGATTCTTTGTACAATTGCCTAATATGATAGAAGGATTAGTACATGTAGAAGACTTAAAGGGAGATTTCTATTTATATGATGAATCAACTTTTAGTTTATGTAGTCCTAAAAATAAAAGAGGATATAGATTAGGTGATGAGGTAGATGTAATAGTTAAATCTGCTAGTAAAGAAAATCATACAGTAGATTTTAGTATTAAGCCAAAAGAGAATCAAAATAAAGACAACATGGGGGAATAATATGGAAATAAATAATAAGAAAGCTAATTATGATTATATTATTGAAGATACATATGAAGCTGGAATAGTATTAAAGGGTACAGAGATTAAATCTATTAGAGCTGGTAAAGCTAATTTAAAAGATAGTTATGCTATATATAAAGATGGTGAAGTTTTTCTTTTAAATATGCATATTAGTCAATATGAAAATGGTAATATATTTAATCATGATGAAACTAGAACAAGAAAATTATTATTAAATAAAAGAGAAATATATAAGATTAGAGATTCTATTGAAAGAGAAGGATATACTTTAGTACCTATTAAATTATATTTTAAGGGTAATAAAGCTAAAATTCTTTTAGGTATAGCTAGAGGTAAGAAAACATATGATAAACGTGAGGCTATAAAGAAAAAAGATATAGATAGAGAGATAAAAAAAGAACTAAAAAAATACTAAGAAACGGAAAGTAGCATAAAAAAATAGCAATGTAAACAGTTGTTGCTACAAAAATTTTCATCTTTATCGTAATATTAAATGCGAAAGAGGGATGATATTATGACATTAGGTCAAAAAATTAGAGATATGAGAAAACAAATGGGTATTTCTCAAGAAGTATTAGGTGAGATATTAAATGTCTCAAGACAAGCAATTACAAAATGGGAAACAGATGCTGGAGTACCAGAAGTATATAATTTATCAGAATTAGCTAAATTATTTGGAGTTCCAGTAGATTATTTCTTAAGTGATAAAACTACTACTGATGTAGCAACTCAGTTAACAATTGATATTACAAAATATAGAAATAATAATGAAGAAAATATACAAATAATAAGACACTTTTATTCAGAAGAATGGGAAGCTAAGTATTTAAAATATACTATGTATCCTAAAAATAAATTAGTTAGAGTTGGATTAGGTATTGCAAATATATTTTCAGAATTTGCATTTGATGCTATAATGGGAGCACAATTAGTATATGAAATAGATAAATTAGATGATAATTACTATATATTATATAGAAATGATATGATTTTCTTAGCATATATTAATAAAGATAGATTAGAAGTAAAAAATATAAGTAATATTAAAATTAAGAATCCAACAATATTTAATAATAAAAAACATTTTGCATATGATAATAAAATGTTTAGTATATATAATATAGTTAAAGCTAAAAATTATGATAATAGAAAGAATTTTAAAAATTTAATTTTATTCAGTATATTAGCTATAGTAATTGCTTTAGTAATAGGACTTTTATTTATTTTGCTATCAATGGGTTATATTTTATAATCCATTTTTTATTGAAAAAATATAAGAATTATTATACTATTAATATAGTAAGGGAGAGTAGTTATGCAATTAACATTTTTATTTAGTGTACCAATTATTTTAGCATTAATTATGTTTATGGCAGTACTAATTTTTTAGTACTGTTTTTATATCTTGCATAATATTTGAAAATATTATATACTTAAGATGATGATAATACGTGAAGGGAGTGTGCTTAAATGCAAATTACATCAGTTAATGTCAAAAAATATGACAAAGAAGAATCAAAAATGAAAGGAATCGCTTCAGTACTAATTGACGATTGTTTCGTAATTCGTGATATTAGAATTATTGAAGGAAATGATGGTTTATTCATCGCTTTCCCAAGTCGTAAAAACAACGAAGGATTATATGTTGACGTAGCTCATCCAATTAATTCTGAAACAAGAAAAATGTTTGAAGATGCTGTTTTTGCTGAATTTAATAAAGCAGAGGAAGAATAAAAAATTTAAGGACATTAATTGTCCTTTTTTTTCATATATATTAATAGGAGGTATATATGGAAAAAGAAATGGCAGCATTTACACATAGTATTTCTTTAACTGAAAGAAAAAATTTAGTAGTAAGTGGAGTAAAGAAAATAGATAATTTTGATAGTAATGAATTTTTAATTGAAACATCATTAGGTTATTTGAGTATTAAAGGTAGTGATTTAGAAATTGTTAAACTTGATACATATCAAGGAAATGTAAGTATAAAAGGACAAATAAGTAATTTAGATTATAGTGATAATGGTGGTAAGAATAAAGAAGAGGGCTTTATAAGTAAATTGTTTAAATGATTAATTTAAGTACACAAATAAATATAATTCTTTATTCTTTTTTATATGGATTATTCTTTTATTATTTATTATATTTATGTAGACATTATCTCAATTATAAAAAAACTTTTTTTAGAATAATTAATACTTTTACTTTTTTTACTTCTTTATCATTAATATTTTTTATAGGTTTACAAATAGTATGTGATGGTATTTTACATATTTATTCGTTAAGTATTGTCATATTATCGGGTTTGATAGAACACTTCATTGCAAAGAAAAAAATTTAATGTTAAAATTGTATTGGGTGATAATATGTCAAAGAAGAAAAATCAAGTATCTATACAAGCTAGACGTAGATTATTTTTCTTGCGCCCAATATGTTTCTTTTTAATATTTTTCTTAGTTATAACATTATTATCTAATTTTGTTAAATTATATAAATTAAATATTGAAAAGAAAGAAAGAGAAGATAAATATATAGAATTACAAGAAAAAACAGAATATTTAAGAAATGAAGTTTCAAAATTAAATGATCCTGATTATTTAGCAAAATTTGCTAGAGAGCATTATTCTTATTCTAAAGATGGAGAAATAATTTTAAAAATAGATGAAAAAAGTAATGTAAAAAAAGAACAAGTGGAAGAAGTTGTTCCAAAAAAAGAAAATCATAATAAAGTTTATTTAAGTATTGGTATTTCATTATTATTATTTTATTTAACTATTATATTTGTAAGAAGAAAAAAAGTATCTGAATGATACTTTTTTATATTTGTTCTTTTAAGTTTTTTATTAATTTACTATTATCTTTAATTTCAAATAATTCTTTTTCTTCATAATGCTTTATATTTGAATAAAAAGTATAAGGAAATTTTTGAAGTAATGCATTATAATCTTTTACCATATCATTATAGTATTTTTTTAGTGCTACTATTTCTGATTCAGATTCTAGTAAATCAATTTCAATTTTTGTATAATTATCATTTTCTTTTAAACTAAAATCTATTTCAGAATATTCATGAAATTCTTGTATACAATCATATAGCTTTTCATCTAAAGTAAAATTATCTAATTTTTGAGAACGTATTTTAGCTACACTAGTTAATACATCATCGTCTCTATCAAATTCTTCTTTTATTACTTCATTTGATTTATTTAGTAAATCAAATCTTTTATTAAGAATAGTTTCAATATTAGCCTCTGCTTCATTTATTCTAATTAGATAATTTTGAAAACTATCTTTCATAACTATAAAATATGTTAATACAAGAATTAAAATAACTAATAAACAAAAAGAAATATATATTGCTATCATATTATTCACCTAGAATAATTATAACAAAATTATATGTATTTTACAATTGTTGATTGTTTGGATAGAATGCTTCACTAGTATTAATATATTCATCAAATTTTATATAATCTACATATATTAATAAAAGTAAATACCAATGTCCTGTATTAGGATCACTTAATATAATATGATCTTTACCTGATTGTTCTATAATACCTGTAAATATTTTATCTTTCCATTCTATAGCATCAGCAAAAGACATATATACGCTTACTTGTTTACCTCTATTAAGTCTTAATATATTTTCTATATATGATTGTTCCATATTATTATAAATAGACATATTATTAATAATTATCATCCTCTCTAATTAAATATATTTAATTTTTTTATAAATATGATACAATATATATAGTGGTGGTAAGATGAAGAAGTATAATAAATTATTTATAGTATATTTTATTTTAGTGGGGTTAATAGTATTTGGTTGTAAAGACATTAGTATGGTAGCAATGGATAATTCAAATTTAAACTATGTTGCTTGTGGAAGTGCTACAGGAATACCAAGACCTATTCCTCAACTTACAACAGTTGCATATACACTTTTAATAACAGCTACACCTTTAATATTAATTATATTTTCTATAATAACATTATTTAAAGCTGTAAGTTTTGGTACATCAGAGGATGTAGAAAAAGCAAAAAAAGGAGTTATAAAAAAATTTATAATTGCTGCTATAATATTCTTCATAGGTGCAATAGTTCATTTTGCAATTAATAAAGTAACTAGCAATGATGAAGATAAGAAATCAGCAGCTTCTTGTATAAAGTGCTTCTTATATTATTCAAAAGGAAATTGTCCAGCATCTTCAGCAGATATGGATTATACAACTAAGAGAACTAAAAAACCAAATACAAGTAATTATACAAATAGTAATATAGTACGTAGTAGTAATAAGTCATCAAATAAGACAAGTTCATCAACTACTGGTTCATTTACAGAAGAAGAAATGAAGAAGATTTCACTTCAAATATTATCATTTGAAGGTGGTATAGATCCTCAAACAAAACAATTTAATTATGGAAATTATGGAGAATGTTATGCATTAAGTCCTAGTGAGACATCTATAACTATAGGTGCAGGAGGATGGATGGGATCTACTGCTAAAAATTTATTAAAAGAAATTCAAAAAAAATACCCAGGTACATTTAATTTATATGATACAGCACATATAGCAGATGATTTAAATAATGCTAATTGGAGTGCTTATTGTGAGAAAAAGACAAGTGAAAAAGGTAAAGCTATAATTGCTATAATAACAAGTACTGATGGAAAAAAAGTACAAGATGCAATGATAGTTGCTGATGTTAAAAATTACATAGAGGAAGCTAATAAAAGAGGAGTAACAGATAAAAAAGCTGTAGTAATGTATATAGATGTAAGACATGTATTTGGTGGAGGAAATCTTGAAAGAGATTTACTTGCTAAAGCTAACAAACCATATACTGCAGATTCATTATATGAAGTTATTATGAGAGATTTTATAGCAAAAGGTACAAGTAATGAACAAGGTTATATAAATAGACATAATGCATTTAAAAAGTTTGCCGATGAGAACTTCTAAAAAGTTGACAAAATTATATGTTTTATGGTAATATTATGACGTCTTCAAGGAAGACGTCTTTTTTGTATGTGAGGGGATAATATGTCTAAGATAATTATTATTCCTAATAATAAAGATTGTATAGAAAGTATATTAAATACAGATAATTATTTATTATTAGGTATAGAAGGATATAGTATTAATACATTCAACTTAGAATATGATGAAATAGTTAAGTATGTTGATAGAAGTAATAATATATTTTTATCACTTAATAAAAATATTTCTAATGATAAAATAGATGATTTAGAAGAATTACTTATTAGTATTTCAAAATTAAATATTAAAGGTTTATTTTATTATGATGTAGCTATAGTTAGTATAGTTAATAGATTAAATCTTAATATTAATTTAGTGTGGTCTTCTGAACATTATACTACTAATTATTTTACAATTAATTATTGGAATAATTATGGAGTTAAGTCAGTGTTTTTATCAAACGAGATTACAGTAGAAGAAATAGAAGATATAAAGAATAATACTAAAGTAGAATTAATTGGACAATTATTTGGTTATATACCTATGTATGCATCAAAAAGACATGCTGTAAAAAATTATTTAAATCATTTTAATTTAGATTTAAATAGTAATAAATATTATTTATTTAAAGAAGATAAAAAGTATTCTATTGTTGATAATAATGATGGAACAGTTATATATACTAATTTTATTTTAAATGGATTAAGAGAATATTTAAATCTTAATAGTGTACTAGATTATGTACTTATTAATGGATATGAAATAGAAACCGATAAACTACTTAATGTAGTTAATATATTTTCAAAAGTAAATAAAGATAATATTAATGTATTAGATAAAGAAATTATGATTATGTTTGATAATCTAGAAAAAGGTTTCTTACATGAAGAAACTATATATAGGGTGAAACGTGATAAATAAACCAGAGTTATTAGCACCTGCAGGTGATTTAGAAAGACTTAAAATAGCACTTTTATATGGAGCAGATGCTGTATATTGTGGAGGTCCATCATTTGGACTTAGAGCTAATGCTATTAATTTTACTTTTGAAGAATTAAAAGAAGGTGTAGCTTTTGCACACTCATTAAATAAAAAAGTATATGTAACCGTTAATATTGTATTACACAATAAAGAAGGAAAAGAATTATTAGATTACTTAAAAAATATTGAAGATACTAAATGTGATGCTATTATAGTAAGTGATCCTTATATAGTAGATTTTGCTTTAAAAAATACTAATTTGCATGTACATTTATCTACTCAACAATCAACTATGAATTATGAAGCATGTAGATTTTTCTATGAACAAGGCGTAGAAAGAATTGTTTTAGCTCGTGAATGTACTAAAGAAGATATTAAATCTATTATGAGTCATGTACCAGTAGAAATAGAAACATTTATACATGGTGCTATGTGTGCTGCTATTAGTGGTAGATGTGTATTATCTAATTTCTTAACTAAAAGAGATGCTAATAGAGGTGGATGTAGTCAAATATGTAGATGGGATTTTAAACTATTAGATGAAGGTAATAATGTAATAGAAACAGAAAAAGATTTTACTTTATGTAGTAAAGATTTATCTATGTTATCAGTGATTCCTGAATTAATTGATTTAGGTATTGCTTCATTTAAAATAGAAGGAAGAATGCGTTCTATATATTATATTGCTACAGTTGTTTCTATATATAGAAAAGTAATAGACGAATATTGTGATAATAAAGAAAATTATGAATATAATAAAGAGTATGAAAAGATATTACGTAGATGTGCTAATAGAGATTCAGTAGTACAATTCTTTAATGGAGTTTATGATGAATCTTGTAGTTATTATAATGGTAGAGAAGAAATATCTAATCAAGATTTTTTAGGTGTTGTTATAGATTATGATGAGGAAACTCATATGGCTACAATTGAACAAAGAAATTATTTTAGTGTTGGTGATGATGTAGAAATATTTAGTCCAAAACATGAAACAATAAAATTACATATTGATAAAATAATTGATGAAGATGGCAATAGTATTGATGTTGTAAGTCATCCTAAACAAATAATTAAAATTTATATACCTGAAATTGTTTATAAATTTGATTTAATAAGAAAGCAAAATTATTGACAATAGACTTAAAAAGTAGTATATTTTTATCAATCAATTTAGAAAGACGGGGAGATTAGAATTATGAAGAAAGAAAAAGAAATTTATCTAACAGAAGAAGGGTTAGAAGAAATAAAGAAGGAGTTAGATTATCTTAAGTTAGAAAGAAGACCAGAGATAATTACAGCTTTAAAAGAAGCAAGAGCTCAAGGAGATTTAAGTGAAAATGCTGAGTATGATGCAGCACGTAATGACCAAGCTCAAGTTGAAGCAAGAATTAGAGAATTAGAGGCTATGATTGAAAAAGCCATAATCATTAAAGAAATAAATAGAGATGTTGTATCATTAGGTACTAAAGTTACTATTGAATATGTTGATGATTCAGAACAAGAAGAATATTCTATAGTAGGTAGTAAAGAAGCTGATCCATTTGCTAATAAAATATCAAATGAATCACCAATTGCTAGAGCTATCATGGGTGCTAAAGTAGGTTCTATAGTAAGCGTAGATAGTCCTAATGGAAAATATGATGTTAAAATAATAGCAATCGCATAGATTGCTTTTTATAAATACTTTTTACAAATAAAATATATAGTAGTATAATAACAATGTACGTAAAGGAGGCTTATATGACATATAGAAATACGTATTCAGAAGTTAAATTAAATAATTTAAAAGATAATGTATCAAAAATAATAAATAATTTTGATGGATATAAATATTATATAGGAGTAGTTAAAGCAGATTGTTACGGACATAATACTAATACTACTGTAAAAGCTATTATAGATGGAGGTTGTAATTATTTAGCAGTTTCTTCATTAGATGAAGCTATGACTATAAGACAAGCATTTGATATACCAATATTATGTTTAGGAATAATAGATAGTAAATATATGGATATATGTGAAAAAAATCATATAGATGTAGCTGTGACTAGTTTAGAATATGTTAAACAAATAAAAAATTATAATTTGAATATACATATTAAAATAGACACAGGAATGAATAGATTAGGTGTAAAGAGTAAAGAAGTATTTAATGATATTGTAAATGAAATAAATAATAGTAATTTACATTTACAAGGTATATTTACACATATATATGATGCTGAAAATAATGAACATACTTATAATCAAATAAATAGATTTAAAGAAATAACAAGTGATATAGATTTAAATAGTGTACCTATGGTACATATTGCTCAATCAGATACATTACTTAATTATCCTAAAATAGATTTTTGTAATGGATGTAGATTAGGTATTATAATGTATGGATTAGTTAATAATAATTTAGATTTAAAAAATACTATTAATTTATGTAGTGAAATAATAGATATCAAGAAATTATATTCTGGTGAAACTGTAAGTTATGGTGGAAACTATAAAGCAGAAAAAGATGAATTAATAGGTATTGTATCAATAGGGTATGCTGATGGAGTAAACAGAAAACTTACTGGTAGTTATGTATATGTAAATAATAAGAAGTGTCAAATACTTGGTAATGTATGTATGGATATGATTATGATTAGAATAGATGATACTATGAATATACATGATAAAGTATATATATATAGAGATAATGAACATATAATGGAATTAAGTAAATATATAGATACTATTCCTTATGAATTAATATGTAATATATCTAAAAGAGTACCTAGAATATATGAATAAAAGTTCTACATTTGTAGAACTTTTTTATTGTTTAATTATTTTGTCTATTAGACCATAATTAAGTGCTTCTGTACTAGACATAAAATTATCTCTATCTGTATCTTTTTCTATTGTTTTTATATCTTGTTTAGTATTTATAGATAATATTCTATTTAATTTATCTTTTATTTTTAATATATGTTCAGCAGCTATTTTTATTTCTGTTGCTTGTCCTTGAGCGCCACCTAATGGTTGGTGTATCATTATTTCACTATTAGGTAGTGCATATCTTAAACCTTTAGTACCACTAGATAATAGGAATGCACCCATACTAGCAGCCATACCTATACATATAGTAGATACACGACTTTTAATAAAGTTCATTGTATCGTATATAGCAAGGCCAGCAGTAACACTTCCACCTGGTGAATTAATATATATACTTATATCATCATGATTAAGTGAATCTAAATATAATAATTCTCCAATAATTATATTAGCGCTACTATCAGTTATTTCACCACCAATAAATATTATTCTATCTTCTAGTAGTCTAGAATATAAATCATATGCATAATCTTTATTATATTTCTTTTCAATAATAGTTGGAATAATCAAAGTATCATCTCCTACATATAATATAATCAATAAAGAGTTAATTATTCTAAAAATGTAATGACAAAATATTAAAATTTTGATAAAATTAATATGAGAATAGAGGGATCAGGATGCAAAAAGAATTAAAAATAAAATATAAAAATAATATAGAAAAAACTGTACTTATGGGTACTCCTTTGAAAGAATTAAGTGAACAATTTGAAAGGGATTACAAATATGATATTTTAATTTCAAAAGTAAATAATGATATTGTTGAGTTAAGTGATACTATAACAAAAAAATGTAGTGTAGAATTTTATGATAGAAGTTCAACATTAGGACATTGTGTATATTCTGCAAGTGCTAATTTTATACTTATATTAGCTGTAAGAAATATACTTGGTGAAGATGTTAAAATTAAATTTGAACATTCACTAGATAATGGTGTATTTTGTACTATAGAAAATTATAATATTACTAAGACTATTGTAAAAAAATTAGAAGAAGAAATGCAAAGAATAGTTGAAGCAAATTATAAAATTGAAAAATATAGTGTATCTAGAACTGATGCTATGAAATATTTCAGTAGTAAAAAACAATTTGATAAAGTAAGTGTATTAAAATATATTTCTAATACTTATATTAATCTATATCGTATTGATGATTTATATGATTATTTCTATGGTAAATTAGCATATAGTACTGGACAAATAAGTGATTTTAAACTTACTTATATTATGGGTAATAGTTTAGTTTTATCAATACCATCTATAACTAATCCAGAATATACATTAGATTATGTTCATCATGAAAGATTAGCACAAACATTTGCATCTACTACAGAGTTTTCAAGTGGTTTAGGAATTACTCATGCATCTGATTTAAATAGAGTAGTAAGTAATGCTAAAAGTACTGAATTAATATTGAATTCAGAAAGTTATTATGATTCACAGTTACAAAAGGCAGCAGATGCTATAGTAAAAAGAAATGGTGTACGCATGGTACTTTTAGCAGGACCATCTAGTAGTGGTAAAACAACTACTTCTAAAAAGCTTATGACATATTTGAAAGCTAGAGGAATGAGAGTTGTTCAAATATCTGTTGATAATTATTTTCATGATTTAAAAGATACTCCATTAGATAGTGAAGGTAATTATGATTTTGAAAATTTATATGCAGTAGATGTTGAACAATTTAATAAAGATTTAACAAATTTATTAGATGGTAAAAAGGTTAGTATACCTACATATAACTTTGTAAAAGGTAAGAGAGAATATAATGGTAATTATATTCAACTAGAAGATAATGATATTATGGTTATTGAAGGTATTCATTGTTTAAATGATGAACTTACTAAATCTATTGATAGACAATATAAATTTAAAATATATATTTCTCCATTAGTAGATTTAAATATTGATGATCATAATCATATACATACTACAGATATACGTAAATTAAGGAGAATAGTAAGAGATAGTAAAACACGTGGTAAGGGTGCATTTGATACTCTTAATATGTGGTCATCAGTAAGAAAAGGTGAAGAGAAATATATATATCCATATCAAGATGATGCAGATATAGTTATTAATTCATCATTATTATATGAAATAGGTGTATTAAAGGTATATGTTGAGCCATTATTATTCTGCGTAGGAGAAAATGAAGAGGTATATCCTGAGGCATTAAGATTAATTAATTTCTTAAGAAATTTCTTACCTATACCAAGTGATGATGTACCTGTTGATTCAGTTTTAAGAGAATTTATTGGGGGAAGTTGTTTTAAAGACTTATAGAAAGAGGGATTTTATGATAAGAGTAGCCATAAATGGATTTGGAAGAATAGGAAGATTAGCATTTAGACAAATGTTTAGTTTAGAAGGGTATGAAGTTGTTGCTATAAATGATTTAACATCTCCAGAGATGTTAGCACATCTTCTTAAATATGATTCAGCACAAAAAAAATATGAATTAGCTGATACAGTAGGACATACTGATAATGCTATTATAGTAGATGGAAAAAGTATTCCAGTATATGCTGAGTCAGATGCAAATAATTTACCTTGGGGTGAACTAGGAATAGATGTAGTATTAGAGTGTACAGGTTTTTATTGTTCAAAAGAAAAATCTATGGCACATATTAATGCAGGAGCTAAAAAAGTAATTATATCTGCTCCAGCAGGTAATGATTTAAAAACTATAGTATATGGTGTTAATGAGAATACTTTAACTGCAGAAGATACTATTATATCTGCTGCAAGTTGTACTACTAACTGTTTAGCTCCAATGGCTAATGCACTTAATAAGTATGCAAATATTGTATCTGGTATAATGACTACTGTACATGCTTATACAGGAGATCAAATGATACTAGATGGACCACATCGTAAAGGTGATTTAAGAAGAGCTAGAGCAGGTGCTATTAACATAGTTCCAAATACTACAGGAGCTGCTAAAGCTATAGGACTAGTTATTAAAGAATTAGATGGTAAACTAATAGGAGGAGCACAACGTGTTCCAGTTCCAGATGGTTCTTTAACCATCTTAGATGCTGTAGTATCTAAAGAAGTAACTAAAGAAGAAATTAATGAAATTATGAAATCACAAGTAAGTGCTTCATATGGATATACAGATGAAGAAATAGTATCAAGTGATATTATTGGAGATACTCATGGTTCTATATTTGATGCTACTCAAACTAAGGTTATTAATCTTGGTAATGGTCAATCATTAGTACAAGTAGTAGCTTGGTATGATAATGAAAATTCATATACTAGTCAAATGGTTAGAACAGTTAAATATTTAGCTGAGTTAAACTAATGTAAACTATTTAAGAACTAACAATAATTTGTTGTTAGTTCTTTTATTTTTTGCTATAATCAATTTAGAATAGAGGTGTAAATATGGCTTTAATATTACTTGTATTATCTGTAGCACCAGTAGTATTTTTTGCACATCAAATCTATAAGAGAGATTTTGATAAAGAACCTGGTAGAATATTAATAAAGCTTTTTATATCAGGTATAGGTTCTGCATTTTTAACTTTAGCCATATCTGCAGTTCTTACTAAGTTTGTTCCATTTTTCGGATATAATACTTCTGATTTAAGTTTAATAGAATTACTTCCATATGTATTTTTAGGAGTAGCTTTAGTAGAAGAGTTTTCAAAATGGATATTTGTTTATAAATTAGAATATAATGATAATGAATATAATCATTTATATGATGGAATTGTATATGCTGCATTTGTTGCTTTAGGATTTGCTTGCTTTGAAAATATATTATATGTTATGCAATCAGGTAATATTAGTTTAAATGATGGTGTTAGAGTAGCACTTGTAAGAGCAATACTTGCTATACCAGGACATTTATGTGATGGTGTAATGATGGGTTATTATTTATCTATGGCTAAACTTGCTACTATAAATAAAAATTTAAAACTTAAAAAGAAAAATTTAATTTTAAGTTTAGTAATACCTGCTATTGCTCATGGTATATATGATTATTTATTATTTGCTTGTGATGCTGCAGGTAATGATATATTCTTACTTGTATTCTTTGCATTCGTAGTATGTTTCTTTATATATGCATATAAAAAGATTAAACAATTATCTTCTAATACATATAATTTAAATCCTAATTATATAACTGAAAATGAAAGAAAAAGAATGGAAGCTATGAATAATGTTTCAGTAGGTAGCTATGGGTATGCTAACGGATATAATCCTAATTTATATAATAATATACAATATGGTTATCCTCAACAACAACCAAGTTATGCACAACAATCTAATATGAATATGAGTTATCAACAACAAACTGGTTATAACCAGTCTAGTTATCAACAACCTATTTATAATAATATGGGTTATACACAATCAAAACAATGTCCAAATTGTGGTAAGGTAGGTACTGGTAAATATTGTACTAATTGTGGTAGACAATTATAAGATTTTATAGATTTTAAATATAAAATCTTTTTTTATGCTTGACAAATAAATAAATTATGGTATAATCAATGACGTAGTGAAAAAAAGGAAAGCGATGTGTCCACATCCACCTGATTACCAAAGGTAATAGGTATAAAGCCATAAGATAGAAATATTTAAGGTTTTTAAGTGGATACTCTTGTATGCACTTTTTTCATGGTATAAGATATGATTGGGAGGTGTTTGTTATCGCAAACAAAGATAAGGGTTTGTT
>CADBNE010000006.1 GCA_902795975.1 uncultured Erysipelotrichaceae bacterium | reverse complement strand
TTACCACCTAATAAATCACGCATATTTGCATTTCCTTCTTTAAATAAGTATACAAATTTCATGTTACCCTCCTTATTATCTTATATAATTATTATAACATTTTATAATAAATAATAAAAGAAAAAGTGTAAGTTTTACTTACACTAATCACTAAATAGTACTTTCTCACTACTATATGTTTAAAATATATATTTAAGCGCTATAACAATAACTATTATAGTGGATACTACTGTTAATAATATATTTTGATAATTAATTGTTTCTGTATATATATTCATTAATACATTATTATAATTAAATATAGGAATAAAATAAAATATTGGAGTTATTTCTACATTTAACATAGTTAAAAACATTGGTACTATACATATTAAATTTAAAAATTGAGTAGAACTTTGTGATTCTTTAGTATTCTTTGAATAAATAGTAAGTATAAGTGCTAATGCTGATATAAATAGTGATGCTAATATAATAATTATTATACTAATTAATATTGTTATAACATTTATATTTAATGTTACTATTTTAAATGAATCAAACATATTTTTACCTATAGTAATACTTATTAATCCTATTGTTAAACCAAATAATGATGCTAATATACCTATTATTACTGATGATAAGTATTTACCTGTAATTAAGTCTTTTGATTTAATTGGAAATGTAAGTAGTGTTTCTAATGTTCCATTTTCTCTTTCTGTAGCTGTTATACTTGTTGCCATACTACTAGTTGCTGTTGCTATAGAAAAAATTATATAAGTAATAACTGTACTTAATATTATTTGTATCATATAATTTTTAGAATTATCTACTACTACATTTTCTAATTTAAAATTATTATATGCTTCTTCTATATTTATATCATGTTCTACTAAATATTTTGTAGTTAAATATTTATTGTATGCATCAAAATGTGTTGTTAATATTGTAGAAATTTTTAATCCATCTTCTGATTCATCACCATATATTGTATATTTATTTTCTTCTTTATTATACATAATATATGCTGTAATATTTTTATTTTCATATTCTTGTTCTAATTGTTCTTTAGTATCATATTTAGAATAATTAATATTTAATGTTTTAAAAGATTCTTTTTCAAAATCATTTAATTCATAATTAATACCTATATTATATGTTTCTTTTTCGTTTCCTATATTATCATATATATATCCATAAAAGAATACCATAATAGGTATAATAAATGGTATTAAGAATATATTTCTTAATGTTCTTTTATCTCTAAATACACTTCGTATTTCTTTTTTTATTGTAGTAACTATTCCTTTATTCATTTTCACTACCTCCTATAAGTGCAAAGAATGCATCTCTTAGATTAGTAGTATTAGTTTCTTTTACAATAGATTCAGGAGTACCTTCTTTTATTATTTTACCTTTATGTACTAATATTACTCTATCACATATATTTTCTGCTTCTTCCATATAATGAGTAGAATATATAACACATTTATTATTTTCTTTTTCTTCTTTTATAAAATCTAATATTACTTTACTAGATAATATATCTAATCCACTTGTTGCTTCATCAAATATATAGTATTTAGGATTATGTATTAAACATCTAGCTATATTTACTCTTTGTAATTGTCCTGTAGATAGTTTTTCTATTTTTTGATGTAAAAAATCTCCTAATGAAAATCTTTTTGTTACCATATCTATTCTTTCATTAAGTAATTCTTCTTTTATATCATAATATTCTCCACACATAATAAATAATTCATATGGAGATAAATCTTTATATAATTTAGTGTTTCCTGATAGGAATGCTAAAGACTTTTTTATTTGTATCTCATTATCTTTATAATTTAAATTATCTATTATTACATTACCTTCAGTTGGTTTCATAATTCCTGCTAATATTCTAAGTAATGTAGTTTTACCTGCTCCATTAGGCCCTAATATGCCTAATATTTCTCCATCTTTTGCTTCAAATGATATATTTTGATCTGCATAAAATTCTATACTTTTTTTATTACTAATTTGCTTAGTAAATTTTTTAGAAATATTATCTACTTTAATCATTAAATTGTGTCAACTCCCATTACTTTTTGTATATAGCATTTACCACATAACGATTCATATGTTACATTATCTTCACCATCTATAGCTATTTCTGCTCCATCTGTTACAAATTTACCATTAATTATTCTTGCACTAAACTTAGCTTTATTACCACATTCACATATAGTAACTAATTCTTCTAATTCATCTGCAAGTTCCATTAATGGTTTACTTCCTACAAAGAATTTAGATGTAAATTTAGTTCTAAGTCCATAACAAATTACAGGTATTTCTGATAATTTAGCTATTTTCCATAAATCTTCTACTTGATGTGGCTGTAAAAATTGTGCTTCATCTACCAATATACAAGATATATTTCTTAAATCTAATTTTCTTCTTACATCATCTGTTGGTTTAAG
Organism: uncultured Erysipelotrichaceae bacterium; assembly: GCA_902795975.1. The sequence continues at coordinate 21,386 of CADBNE010000006.1, read as the reverse complement.
TAGTACATCTACTTTTCTTTTTAAACCTATTCTTGTAACTATACTTGTTCCGCCTTTAGTATCAACCACTGGTTTCATTACTATTACTTTCATATTATGTGAATTATAATTATATGCTGTTTGTAGTAAATGCATTGTTTTACCACAATTCATAGCACCATATCTAAATATTAACTTTGCCATAAAACCTCCTTATTTATGTGCTCTAGGATGAGCATGTAAATATACATTTCTTAATCTTTCATTTGTTATATGAGTATATATTGTCGTAGTACTAAGTGATTCATGTCCAAGTAATTCTTGTACACTACGTAAATCAGCTCCATTATTAAGTAAGTCTGTAGCAAACGTGTGTCTTAATACATGGGGTGATATATGTATTTTTAAACCAGCTTTACTTACTACATCATCTATTATAGTTCTTATTTCTCTTTGATTTATTTGTCTACCCTTTTTAGATAGTAATAAATAATCTCCACTATACTCACTATATAACTTACTACGCGATTTGGATATATAATCATCTAATAAATCAGAACATTTATTACCATATAATACTATTCTTTCTTTACTACCTTTACCAAATATTCTAATTTCTTTTTTATTAAAATTAATATCATTAATACAAATACTAACTAGTTCACTAACACGTACTCCAGTAGAATATAATAATTCTAGTATTAATGCATCTCTTAGTCCTAATGTAGTAGTCTTATCTGGTACATTTAAAATTGTATCTAATTCATTAGAATATATTACTTTAGGTAATTTCTTTTCTACTTTAGGATTGCTTATTAATGTCATAGGATTATTATTAATTAAATGTTCTTTTTTTAAATACTTAAAAAAAGAGCGTAAAGAACTAATATGTCTAGATATAGATTTATTAGAGTACTTTTTATCATATAAATAATTTAAATACTTTCTAATATCTTGATAATCTATACTTTCATAATTATTTATTTTTTGCTCTTTTAAATAATAATAAAATTGTAATAGGTCATCATTATAATTAATTATCGTATTTTCAGAATATTTCTTTTCATTTTTAAGTACATCTAAGAAATCAATTATTTTCTCTTTAATAATTATCCTGCTTTACTCTTTTTATACTCATTAATATATAATCCTACCATTATATCAGCAAATTCTTTCATAGATTTAAAATTACCATATTCGTAATCTTTAACAATTATTGTATCTATTCCTTCAAATATATTTTGATATTTATCTTTTAATTCATTATCGTTAGTTAATACCAACACAGTAATATCTTTTTTACTTGCATAATATATTTTCTTTAATAATTCTTCACTATATCCATTAGCGCATACTATAACTACTAATGAATTACTATATACTGATTTAAATTCTTCATTAATAGGTGCGAATACGTCTGCATTTAATGGATAATATATTTTATTGTGAAAACATTTCTTTGTATTTTCATATATTTCTTCATATTCTTTTTTAGCTTCTTCAGTTTTATTTTCACCTAATATAAATATAGGTTTATTAAGATCTATTGAATTACCATATATTTTAAAGAAATTAGGATGCTCAAATACAGCAAATGGATTAAATTCTGTTGTAGATGTATTAGCCATACTTTCTTGTTTATTTTCTATATAATTTTTATATATAGCATCAATTGATAATATTGATTCATCATCTTCATTATCTTCTTTATAATTAATATATTGGCTACATATATCTCTTATTGTTTTATAATATCTTTCTTCATCTATTCCTTTTAAATAATTGTATACTTCACTATATACTAAATTACTTGGTATAGATTCATCTTCAATCATATCACTAATATTTTTATTAAATAATCCATTATCATAACTAACAGCATAACTTAAAAAATTTCTGTCTTTAATAATATGTTTAAATGCTATTAAATGTTTATGATATAAAATAAATTGTTCTTTATCATTTGGTAAAAATATACGTACTTTTATATTTATATCTTCACCTTCTATATTATATCTATCTCTTAATTCAGCTATTTTTTCTGGATATTCTTTTAATATTGATTTTGAATTATTATGTCTTATTGTATATTTATCTATACTAGTTAAATCTCCATCTAAAATATGTACTGCATTAACACTTGAATTATCCAAAGAAATACATAAAAATGCCATACTATCACCTAATATAATTATAGTAAAAAAAGTATAAAAAAATCAAGTACTTTGACTTGATTTTCAATGTATTATCCAAAATTATCTATACCTTGAGTAAACTCAGAAACAAGCTTATTAAATTGTAACAAGTTTTTAGCTAATTCATCTTTTTCTTTTTGTACTTGTTCTTTTTCTTTTGCAATATTTGCTCTTTCAATATCAAGTTGTTCTTTTCTTCTTACTAATCCAATTTCAACTTGTTCAATATTCTTATTACGATTTTCATAAGAATCTTTTAATTCCTTTTCAAGTTTATTTAAATTAGAAAGTGATGAATTTTTATATTCTTCAAAAGATTTTTTCTCTTTTTCAAATTTTTCTTGATTAGCACGTAAATCAGATAAATCTTTTTCCATATCAGCTTTCTTTTGTTGTAATTTAGAATATACTTCCTCTTTATATGCATTTATTTCTTCATAATCACGTTTTTTATTATATTCATGTTCTTCTTGCATCTTTCTTAATTCTTCAAATTTTGCTTCAATTTTCTTCTTTATTTCTGCATTTTTATTAACTATTTCAGATGCACCCTTAACATTATTTGTTACTTTATTAAATAATTGATTTATATCTTTAATATCGTTATTTGATGATGTTATTATTGGTGTTGATTTACTAGTGTTAGAAACACTAGTAGTTTTTGTTTGATTTAATGATGGAGTAACTTCTCTTTTTTCCATAAATGTTGGAATAGCACTTTTAACTATAGGTTTAGGTACTTCTTCCTTAGTAGGCATTGAATAAGATTTTTCTACTGGTTTAGAAACTTCTATCTTTCTATTTAAATATGTATCAATACTTGGCACATCACTTAAATTAGTTGATTTAGGAGTATTACTACTTGGTTTAACATCAACAATAGGTGTTTCTATTCTAATAGTTTTATCTTCAAATGCTGGAGGTATAGGTGGTATAACTTTAGTCTTCTCAGTATATATATCTATATCCTCTTTTGGAGTAATTTTTACTTCTTTTTTTTCTTCTTTTTTATAATCACTATAAAAATCTGCTAAATCATCATCTTTACTACTGTTACTAATTGGTCTTATATCCTCATCATCTAGCAACATTAAATCATCATCACTATCATAATCTAAATTATTTAATTGTGATAAAATATCATCACTGTTTACGTCTGCTATATTTTTCATACTTCACCTCGATATTTACTCAGAAACATCTTGGATTTCTTCGTACTTATCTAAAAATTCTTTTAAATTAGTACAACTATCAATTAACTTCCTTGTCTCTAAGTACATTTTCTTCATTTCATTTGCTTTAAGATTTTCAAAATCTCTTTTTTCTGCACGAAAACTTTCTTCAGACAATTTTTTGAATTTTTCCCATTCTTCCTTTTCACGTTTAAATTTAGCTTTTTCGTAATTAAGAATATCCCATTCAACTTTTAATTTAGAATAAGCTAATTTTTTTTCAGCTTCGAAATTTTCAAAACTTTCTTCACTTTCTTTTCTGTTATCAAGTGATTCTTCTTTATTAGAATTAATAATACCTAATTCAATTAATAGATCATTAAATTCATCATCAGAAATAAGACAATCTTCTTTTTTTTCAAATTCATTTAATTCATTTAATTCTACATAATTTGGTATATTTGATTCAAATTCAAACTCTTGTCCAAAATCAAAATCGTTATCCATAATATCACCACTTGCAACCCTTTTATTCTTCTGACATAATTATATCATATATTAATTATTAAAAACAATATATTATTAAATAATTATAATGGATTTATATCTATTTCTAATTTTAATTTTTTATTGTCTCCATACTTATTATTAATAAATATTAAATTTTTAAATAATGTATCACTTTTTTTATATTTAATAGTTATTTCAATATAAAATTTATTATTTATTTTAGGCATAAATGAATTACTAGGTCCTAAAACAATACAATCTTTAGTATTATTTTTCAAGAAACTACCTATTTTATTTGCTTCACTATAACAATAATCATAATCACTACTTATAACTCTTATTCTAGTTATATTACAATATGGAGGATATTTTAATAATTTTCTATACTTCATTTCTTCATTATAAAATCCAATATAATCGTGTGTACTTGCTTTTTCTATACTATAATGATTTAAATTAAATCCTTGTATAATTACTTTTCCCTTTTTACTTCCTCTTCCTGCTCGTCCAGCTACTTGATTAAGTAAAGAGAATGTTTTTTCACTATTTCTAAAATCAGGTATATTTAAACTAGCATCTCCATTAACTACACCAACTAATGTAACATTTTCAAAATCTAATCCTTTAGCAATCATCTGTGTACCAACTAAGATATCATACTCATGGTTTTTAAATGCTTTAAATATTTTTTCATGACTACCTTTTAATGATGTAGTATCTACATCCATTCTAGCTATTTTACTATTAGGTAACAGTCTTTGTAATTCTTCTTCTAATTTTTCTGTTCCTAATCCAAATTGGTTAATATCTTTGCTATCACATTCAGGACATGTATTTGGTTTAAATGTTGTATAATCACAATAATGACATTTCATAGTATTAGTCTTTTTATGATATGTAAGAGGAATATCACAATTAGGACATACTACTTTATACCCACAAGCATGACAACTTACAGTAGTAGAATATCCCCTTCTATTAAGTAATACTATTGCTTGTTCATTACGTTTTAATACATTATTTAACTCATCTAATAATTCATTAGATATTATTTTATAACCTTTTTTAATTTCTGATTTCATATCTACTAGTTTTACTTCTGGTAAATTATTATTTACTCTTTTTGATAAAGTTAATAATTCATATACTCCTGTGATTGCTCTAGTATAACTTTCTATAGATGGAGTAGCACTACCTAATACCACAGGTATATTATTATATTTACCGCGGAAGAATGCTATATCATGAGCATAATATCTAGGATTACAATCTTGTTTATATGTAGAAGTATGTTCCTCATCTATAATTATTACACCTAAATTACTTAAAGGAGCAAATATAGCACTTCTAGCACCTATTACTATATTTACTTCTCCATTAACTATTTTTCTCCATTCATCATATCTTTCTCCATCATTTAATCCCGAATGAAGTACTGCTATACACCCACCAAATCTTCTTTTAAAATTATCTACTAGTTGTGGAGTTAAACTAATTTCTGGAACTAATACAATAGCACTCTTACCATTACTTATAGTATTTTCTATTATATTCATATATACTTCTGTTTTACCACTACCTGTAACACCAAATAATAAGAATGGTTTAAACATATCTTTACATTCAAATACTCTCTTAATAGCACTCTTTTGATCATCATTTAATATTACATCACTATTTTCTTTTTCAGAAATAATATTATATCTATATACTTCTACTTTATATTCTTCTATTATATTATTTTTCTTTAAAGTATTTATTGGAGATATATAATCTTTAAGATCACTTTTTAAATAATCATTAATAGATAATAATCCTATTAATTCTCTTTGTTTAGCATTTTTAGGAATATATGTTCTATCTATTAATCTTATATATGTATCATATTTTTTATTTATATTAGTTTTCTTACTAGCTCTTAATGCTTTTGGTAGCATACTTTGATAAGCACATATTTTAGTTGATAATGTTTTCTTACTTATATAATCCCCTATTTTAAGTAATTCTTCATTAAGTATTGCTTCTTCATCTATTACATCAATAATATCTTTTAATTCACTAAATTCACTATCATTAGTTATACCCATAACAAAACCCTCTAGAGTTTGTTTAGCAAATGGTACAAGTACTCTTTTACCTACTTGTATCTTATCACTTAACTCTAGAGGTATATTATAATCAAATGTACGATCTACATTTTTTACTTTCAATTCAACTAAAACATTAGCTACCATAAAAACTCCCCCTAGTTTTTTAGAGCACGTAAAGCATCTTTAATTTGTTTATTATAATTATCTTGTGTTTTAAGAAATATGTTTTGAATATTTTTTTCTCTAGTTTTCTTTTTACTATATTCATCCTCAAATTTCTTTGTAACCATCTTTTTAAAAGCTTTTTCATCCATAGAAGACTCTAATACCATTTGCTCTATAATACGTTCTAAAAAAGCCTTATATGGATTAGAATCAATATTTTTCTTTTCATTTAATAATTGTAAATTAAAAAAAGAACTAATTAATAAATTATCACTTATATCATCTAAATAATTATTCATTTCAATTTTACTTTTTTCTTCTCTATAATCAACAATTAATTCATATAACTCGAAACACTTCTTATAATTTAATTCTTGCTCAAATACTTCAGTTTTAACAACTTCATCAGTAATTAAATCAACATCTTCCAATTGACTAACAAAATCAGACGCTATTAAAGAATTAACTATATTAAGTAATCTATTAATTCTTTCTAATAAACTTAATCCATATGATTCCTTTAATGTATCATCACTAAGTTCTTTTTTTATATCTAAATCTATTGTAATATTCTCATTACCTATTTTACTTTTTATAGAAGCACTTACTCTTTTTTCTTCCATTAAACTTTCTTTAGTAATAAGAGTTTTTTTATTTATTAAAAATTCTTTTAGCTTAAATACTAAAGTCTTAATAAATTTATTTTCATAAGACTTTAATACTATTTTATTGCCTAATGAATTTGTATAATCATTATTAATAATATTAGAAATAAATGGTATATATTTTTCCATATCATTTAAAATTGTATAATCAAGATTGTTTATTTCGTTATTTATTTTTATATCACTTGTATATGTTGCATTTTTCTTAAACTCATCATAACTAGTTGAATCAATATCACTTATAAACTCAACTATTTTAGTATTCATTTAATCACCTATTTCTTTTAATATTTCTTCTTCACTCACTACTTTTTCTACTTTATGATCAATTATAAATTTAACATTTTTAATTTCCCATACTTGTCTATATTCATTATAATTATTTAATAATTCTTCACTAATAAACACATAATCAAACATATCAAATGAATTACTACTTAACATTAAATCATTTGCTACTTTTTTAAGGCCTAGTGTATATCCTTTCGAATATAAATACTTAATAACATTTAAATTACTTTGTACTTCATCCATATTAAACATAAATATAACTTTTGACTTAACACTTTTATTATAAAAAATTCTATCAAGCGCTAATAAATCTTTATTTTTATTAAAATAATCTGGATATATTTCTATAAAGAAAATATTTTCTTTTTTATTTAATAAGTTTTTTAAAATAAATATAGATAATTCTTCTAAATATATAGATAATATATCATCATATATACCTTTAGTTTGACTAGTACGAATTATCTCATTTTTATCATATCTATTTAATTGTTTTATTTCATATTTATAATCAACAAAATATAAATTCTTATGATTTAATTTTTGAAAATTTAAAATATAATTATTTGAAATTAAACATTTCCAAAATTTCTTTTCTGATGTTGTATCTTTTTTAATAGATATTAATAAATCTTCTCTTAATTTTTCTAAATCTTCATTATTTAATTTTAATTTTGTTTGATATATTTTAAAATATGAATCTATTCGTTCTTCTATATCAATTTCACTATTTGAAAATTCATTAACAAATTCATCTAAATTTATAGATAAATATATAAGATTAGATAATATTACAATTGTTTTAATATCACTTTCTATTTGTTCTGATAATCCACTTTTTTTATAAAATAATAAGGCTGATTGTAATACATCTTTCATTAATGATTCATTTGTTTTTCCTATTTCAAAATATTTAGTTAATAAGGAAAAATCATGATTTTTTTCCAAATAATAATTATCAAAATATATATCAACAATTTTACCAATAATTGAATTTAAATTTAATTTATTTTTTAAACTATACTTAATAAATATTTCAGCATAGTTAGTTATATTATGTTTTTTTCTTGTAAGAAACAAAGAAATAATATCATTTTCCACTATATCACTTCCACTATCCACTTATTAAATAATACCATACCAAAATTTAATTTACAATAAAATTAATAAAATTAAAAAAATATGTTTTAAAGAAAAACATATTTTAAAAATTATTTTATAAATTTTCTATAATGAATATTGAAATTATTTCGTTGTTCCTTTTTTGTTTTGCATAATAATACTTATATCGTTTAAACTATTTTCAATCCATTCTTCTTCAGATTTAAATCCATTACTATGGATATAGTCTTCAAAATCTTTATATCCAAAAGAAATTGATATTTGATTCATAGTATTAGTATCAGATATTAAATAAAATCCATATAAATAACTATCATCTATTTGAGGTATTTTTTTATATACTTTACTATCGTAATTATATACTCTTTTACCATCTTCTAAACTATATTCATCTAATTCATAATTATCCATTAATTCATATACTCTATTTGTTTCAAAATGCGCTATATCACTATATGAATATCCATTATATTCACCCTTAGAATCAGTAAAAGCCGATACTTTATCCATTGGTTCTGAAATTATAGAACAACTTGTTATACATGCAAACTTAAATACAGTATACATTAATTTAGTACTCTTTTTTAGATTACCAAATATAATTCTTCTTTTACCATTACTTCTTTTATTAGATCCTATACTATTATTTTTTAACTTTAAATATTTTTTATTTTCATCATTACTATTCATATTTTTAATCAATATCTTCATCTATTTCTTTAATTAGATGCTTAATAACTTTATTAAATTCTTCTTCAGTAAGACCAACTAAATCTTCACCATCTTCTTTTCTAATAGCAAAATCATCTTCATCATTTACATTAACTAAGTATAAATATTTAACATTATCTATTACTTGTTCATTTAATATTAAATAATTTTTACCATCTTCCAATTTAACTATTTCATAACTCATTTAGTTTTTCCTACCTCTCTAAAACTCATTTTCTTACTAACAGCTTCTAATGAATCATCATACCATTTAGAAATATCTTTAGAACCATCTGAATTAATATATCCATTTTTGTCCATATAATCTGTAAAATTTTGATATCCTTGTGACATGCAAAATTGATCAACAGTATTTGAATCTGTCATTATATAAAAACTTCTTACATATGAATCATTAAATTCAGGTACTTTTCCATAATCCTGTGCTGTATAATTATATACCCTATTTCCGCCCTTCATTTCATATTCAGTTAAACCATTTGAACTAAGTGTTTCATCTAATCTTTTTAATTCATAATTAGTAATTTCATCATATGTATACCCATTCCACTCTTTATCCATAGAATAAGATGTACTTGATTTAGTAGAATTTTTTTCATTATTTTTTACATTACATCCTACCATAGAAGATGCTGCTAAAATTGTTAAAAATGTAGCAATACTTCTTTTTAAAGTTGCTTTAATTTTAATTCTTTTATTTTTTACTCTTTTATTAATTCCAATACTTTTAGCTTTCATTTTTTCAAATATATTTTTATAATCTTTTTTCATAAATTACTCCTTAACTACACTTGCATAAATTTATATTACAATTAACTGTTGTACAACAAGAACATGTATTATTAGTAATATTAAGCTTAGTTTTTATTGCTCTTGGAAACTTAAATATATTACCATTGTATATAGCACTATCATTATTTATATCATAATATATAACTTTATCATCTAGTACTAATTTATATTGCCCATATACTATTTCATCAGTAGTATCATTTAAATTTAATTTAGATATTTCACTCTTAATACTATTTAAATCAACATTAGTTAATGATACCTCAGTATAATTATATCCATTTAATTTACCTGAATATACATAATCAGTAAAATATAAATTTATATTATTATAATCCCCTATTAATTTTTCTTCTTTAACTACATTACTTGTTTCATTTGAATTACTTGTTTTTTTATCAGGATCTTTATCTTTCATTCTATCTTGTATTCCAATAAATCCTAAAAAAGCAAGTCCTACTATAAAAGCAAACACTAATATAGTTTCCATTCTCTGTGCTCCCTTTAAATTCATATTATTCCCTTTCTAATCTATTATTTTGCAACAGTAGTTGTTGTCGTTGTCGTTGTTGATGTATAATCTGGATTTATTAATCCACCACCATCATATGTACCATTTTCTATTGTTTCCATCAAATGTTGATATTCTAAAGATGCATTATTATTAACAGTATAACTTTCTTCTGCGTCACTACCGTTTATTTTTAATTTATCTTTAAATTGTGATTTCAATTTTTTCTTCAAATCTTTTTTTCCTATTTTGTCAAATATTTCATTCCAATGTGTGTCATTTTCATAATCATCCATAAGATTATCAATAAAATCATCTACATAGTCACATGCTGCTTCATTATTTTTACTATACTTAGCCTCAATTATTTTATAAATATTATCAGTATCATTTGCAAATGCATACCATACGGCATCCTCTAAATCATCTCGATCAACAAAAGTAGCTGCATCAAATGTAAAAGGTCCCTTTTCTACTTCTGTATCTTTAACAATATTCCAAATAAATTCTGACATATATTCTCCAATTATATCACCTAATGTATCTTCTCCTAGTTCGACATATAAAGGAGTTCCTTTTGAATGTTTATATTTTATTTCTCCAAAATTTTCACCCATATAATCTAATAATTCATCCTTTAAATCACCAAAATCGCCTAATTTACTCTCAAATCCAGTATCTTTAATTATTAAATTAACATAATCTTTAAAACTATTTTTCATACATTCATCTAAGCTCATTGAATTAAGTTCTTCTTTATAACCATTATAATTTTGTCCTTTAACAAATTCAGAAGCTGTATGCCCAGTAACGTGATAATCTTTTTCTAATGCATTAATAACATTACTAATTGAAATAAAACTACCTTCATGTCCTTTAGTAACATTACCATATGCATCAAAAGAACTATGCTTATATCCATTTACAGCACTAAATGAATGATTACCCTTAGTAAATAATTCAAGAGGTGAACATGCTTTTCCTCTTTGTTCAAACCAATCTCTTGAATTAATATCAGCAGCATTTAGATATAGAGTATTACCATCTAATTGTTCTACATAATTATTAAATGTAGATACTACATCGCTTTCAGCACAATATCTTAAAAACTTTTTATCACCAACTAAATTTTTTATATTAGCTTTTTCATCTAATTCAGCTATCAAAGTAAATGGATTATAAACACATACTGATTTAATTTTATCAGTATATTTAGTTTCTCCCTCTTCTTTAATTCTAGAATAAGCAGCTTCCATTATACCGCCACCTAATGAGTATCCATATAATTCCATATTTTTACCATTATCAATATATTTTTTTATTAATTTTTCACAAGCAGTTACTTGAGCATCAGAATATGCATCATTTGTAGTATTACCAGTTGTTCCTAATAACATTCTAGAATATAAATTAAATAAATCTTTTGAAAAATCATCATCACATGCTAAAGAAGCGATATTACCTACTATAGCACCCATATCTTCACTTTCACTCTCATTAGTACATGAATTAACTATTGCATAATTTCCATTTACAAGATGTAGTACCATTGCATCATATCCGTCTTCATCTACTATTTCTTTTACAACAGATTTTTTCATTTCATCACTTAAACCATAATCATCAATATTTAAATTATTTCTAAAATATTTATGTAATCCTACATACTGATATGTTGCATAAACATTATCATCAGCATTTTTTAGAATATTATCTCTTAAGTACTTAGAATAGTTTGAAAAAGACATAGCATCTTCAAATGATTTTCCAACCAAATAATCATTAAAGAATTGCAAATAATCTATTGTATTATTTTGATAATTATTCATCATATTAATAAAATTAGTTGTTCCAACAGCATCTGTTATATCTTTTAATTTTTGCTCTTCCCCTGCTTTAGATAATCTAACCATAAGTGTTGAAAACGTTACTTCATTCTTAAAATCATCACTTTTAAAAGCATCATTAATATTATCTACTCCATAATAATCTAACATTATTTGATAAATTTCTTTTGAATATTTTTCTGCATCTTCATCACTAAATCCAAGTGTATTTTTTAAATATAACCTATTATATTCAATGCAATCCTCTTTTTGTAATTTTTTTAGATTATTTTTGGAATCTCTAATAATGCATCTTATTTGATTTATATTAACATTATCTTTATCACTATGAGAAGTAATACTATATGCAGATTTAGTTTCTTTGTAAATTATTGAAGGAGCATTTGGATTACTAGTACTTTGTAAAGATGTATCTAAATTTTCAGTTTTACTTTCAAAATTTATAACTTCAGGAGCATTATTTTTTGATATAGATGATGCACCAGAATTTCCCTGATTATCAGGTTTAATATATTTATTTAAATTATTAAATGATGAATTAGAAAAACTAATTTTTGATTGCATATAAACACATCCTTATTATAACTATATTAATTATACCATAATAATAAAAAAAATAATATTGGAAATCCAATATTATTTATTTCTTAATGTAGCACCTATATTAGTTTCTACATCATTAATTATTTTTTCAAATACTTGTGTTACTTCTTCTTCAGTTAATGTCTTAGTAGGATCTTCAAATGTTAATGAGAATGCTATTGATTTCTCATCACTACCTACATTTTCTCCTGTGTATACATCAAATATATCTAAATCAGTAAGTAATTTTCCACCTGATTTCTTTATTTGATTTAATAAAGTTGATGCTGATACATCTTTCTTAACAATAAATGCCATATCCTTCTTAATATTAGGTAATTTTGATGATTGTTTAAATTTAATAGGTTTAACTTTTGTATCTATAGCATTCATTGATATTTCCATTACATATATTTCATCTTTATTAATTTTTGGATGAATTCTACCTAAGAAACCTATTTTCTTTCTATCTAACATTATGTCAGCACTTATTCCTGGATGTAAACTAGATTCACTAGATACTTCAAAACTATATCTATTTTTTAATCCCATATAATCAAGTATTTTTTCTACTATTCCTTTTAATACATAAAAGTCATTTTTTATATTAATACCTTGCCATTTACTTGAAATATAATTACCATACATTGCTACTGCTATATGATTTTCTTCCTTGAAATCATCATAGAATACTTTACTTATTTCATATATATTAATATCTTTTAATCCTCTAGATTTATTATATTTAATAACATCTAACATAGATGGTATCATTGTCTTTCTAAGAGCTGATCTATCACTACTCATAGGATTAGGTATTAATACTAATTGTCTATCTTGATAGAACATATCTGCAGTCTTTTGATCAACTAAAGAATAAGTTCTTGTTTCATTTAAACCTAAACTTCTAAGTCTCTTACTTAAATCTTTTCTTATTTGAATACTATGTTCATATTTACCTGGTTTAGTAGGAAGTAATGGTAAATTGCTTTTTAAATTATGATATCCATATAATCTACCTACTTCTTCTGCTATATCATTTACATTTTCTTCAATATCTAATCTTCTTCTAGGTATAATAGCTTCAAATACACCTTTCTTTAAAGTATATTTAAAGTCTAACTTATCTAATTGAGTTTCAATATCATCATCTGTTAAATCTAGTCCTAATAAAGAATTAATTCTATCAGTAGTAAATGTTACTTTCTTTTCTTTCTTATCTTCTTTATCATGTTCTAATGTACCAGATAATACTTTACCTGATGCATATTTTTCTAATAAATAACATGCTCTATCTAGTGCTGCATCAGTATATTCGTAATTTAGACCTTTTTCATATCTTAAAGATGCTTCACTACGTAAATTTAATCTTCTAGCTGTTTTTCTTATATTAGTAGCATTGAATATAGCACTTTCTATTACAATAGTCTTAGTATTATCATCTACTTCAGTATTAAGTCCTCCCATAATACCTGCAATACATACTGGATTAGTACCATCTGTAATAACTATATCATTTTCATCTAAATCTCTTTCAATTTCATCTAATGTAATAATTTTTTCTCCATTAGAAGCATTTCTAACTAATATTTCATTACCTAGTTTATCTTTATCAAAGAAATGTAATGGTTGACCATATTCAAGCATAACAAAGTTAGATATATCTACTATGTTATTTATACTTCTCATTCCTGCACTTACTAATCTCTTCTTAATGAATTCTGGAGTTTCACCTACTTGTAAATCTGTAACCATTCTTGCTTTATAATAAGTACATCTATCAGTAGAAACACTTATTTTAAAATTATCTTTTATATTTTCTTTAATAGTACTAAATTTAGCTTCTGGTAATTTTACTTTTTTGCCTAATATAGTACCTATTTCATATGCAAAACCTATATGATATCTACAATCATTATTTTTATGTTTATGTACATCTAAATCATATAATGTATCACCTACTCCAAGGTATTCAAATGCATCTTTACCCACTGGTGCATCACTATCTAATTCTTCAATACCTTTAGCATATGTTTCATCATTTTTTTCTTCTAAACCTAATTCATATAAAGCACATATCATACCATTAGATTCTTGACCACGTATTTTACCTTTTTTTATTTCAAAATTTCCAGGTAATACAGCACCTACTAGTGCTACTATAACTTTTAACCCTTCTCTTACATTTGGAGCGCCGCATACGATTTGTATTTCTTTATCTCCTACATCTACCATACATACATGTAGATGATCAGAATCAGGATGTTCTACACAACTAACTACTTTACCAATAACTAAATTATTTATTTTATTAGATATAACATGTTCTACATTTATACCTGCTTTAGTAACTTTATCAGCAACTACTTCTAAGTCTTCTCCTTCAAGATCAATATAATCTTTTACCCAATTCATACTAATCATATTATTCAGCCTCCCTTCTATCGAAATTCTTAGTTTCTCTTAAATCATTTTCATGTAATATTCTCATATCTGTCATATTATATTTTAACATTGTAAGTCTTTCAGCACCAAAACCAAATGCAAATCCTTGCCATTCATTTGGATCATATCCTGAATCTCTTAATACATTTGGATGTACCATACCAGCTCCACATATAGTTATCCATCCTTTTGGTTTACACATATTACATCCTGAACCATCACAATATATACAACTCATATCTATTTCAACTGATGGTTCTGTAAAAGGATAATAACTTGGTCTAAATCTTACTTCTACATCTTTACCAAACATATGCTTAACAAATGATTCAACAGTACCTTTTAAATCACTTAATGAAATATTTTTATCAATTACTAATCCTTCTATTTGCGTTAATTCTTGTTCATGAGTAGGATTAATATCTTCTCTTCTATATGCTTTACCTGGACAAATCATTCTAATTGGTTCTTTACCTTCACCCTTTAACATAGTTCTAACTTGTACTGGAGATGTTTGACTTCTAAGTAATAAACTATCTCCTTCAAGATAATAAGTATCTTGAGCATCTCTTGCTGGATGTTCTTTAGGTAAATTTAACATTTCAAAATTATATTTATCTAATTCTATTTCAGGTCCTTCTAATACATCATAGCCCATACTTATAAAGTATTCTTCTGTTTCTTCTATTATTTTTTCTATAATAGAAGGACTACCCATTGGTATATTTAATGCTGGCATAGAGATATCTATTTTTTCATTTTGTAACTTTTTATTTAATTCAGCTTCTTCAAATTGATTTTTTAAACCATCAATTTTTTCTGATACCATATTTTTAAAATCATTTAAAGCTTTACCAAAAGTTTTCTTTTCTTCCACAGTTAAATCTCTTAATTGATTAGATAATTCAGCCACTGGTCCTTTTTTACTTAAATAAGTATTTTTTATTTCAGTAAGCATATTTATATCTTTTACTTCACTTAATTTTTCATCTATTTCTTTTTTTAAGACTTCTAATTTTTCATTCATACTTGTTCCTCCTAACAAAAAAAGTATTATGTTATAGGGACGTAAAAGTACGTGGTACCACCCTATTTCATAATACTAATATTATCTCAATAACTATAACGCGTTACCGTCATAAATTTTCTTTTATAACACTAGAAAGTGAATTCATTAAGATTAATTGTTAATTTTCACCTGCCATTAACTCTCTACTAATTAATTACTTAATTACTACTCTTTCATCATCGCTTTTCTTCAAAACAACAATATTCTAACATAGATTTAATATATTTTCAATATTAAATAATTTTTATTTTACCTTTACAAATTTTACTATATTCGTCTCTTGTTAATTCCAATCCATAATATATTCTTTCACTTATTGGTAAATTATTATTACTTTCTATTATATTTTCTAATTCATCTCGTGTTTTATTCTCTATATAATATTCACCAAATAAATCTAATGAATAAGTAAATCTTTTTAATGGATTAAGTAGTATTTTTTCACTTGAGTAATAATTAGTAAATGTAAAATGCAATCTATAATATTCATTTATATATATCAATATTTGTTTTATATTTTCTTCTACATTCATTTCATCTAAAATATCATTAACAAAATTAACTGATTTTATATGTGCTATACGATTACTTGGATTTTTACCTGATAAGCATTGTATTTTAGATAATTGCTTATGTTCTTCTATAATTAATTTATATCTACTATATTCTTTATCAATATTATTAATAAAATCACTAGAAAATAATTTTTCATTTATAATACATTTTTTTCCTGAAAATTTATTTTTTAAATATGCATATCGCACATTCATTTTAGAACCTAATTCAAATAAAATATCTTCAATATTTTCTGATTTACCATAATTTAAGTATTTTTTGATATGTTCAATTTGAAAAACCAACATTCTTATAACACTTAAATTATATTGAAAATATAAAATAATTTCTTTATCATTTCTTTTTAAATCTAAAGAATTAGCTATTTGTTTCCAAAAATGTGATTCATCAAATAATATCTCTTCTATATTATTTAAATAAACATATATTTCATCACTATAAAAATATTTAGTTGCATACTTATTTTTTATAATACCATTTGAAACAGCTTTATCTGAAATAATTGGTTTTATAACGCTTAATTCATCTGCCAATAAAACATCTAATACATTTCTAATAAATGTTTCGTCTGCATATTTTTTATCTACAGAATAATCAAATACTTGTTGTGCTAAAGTTTTATCCATAATATGTCCCCCACTTATAATAATACGCTTAAAAAAATATAATAGTCAATTATTATTCAAAATATACATTATATTTTCTTTCATGAAGAAATGTAGTACTTTGTCCATGTCCTGGATAAATAATTACATCATCACTATATCTTTTTGTATCTTTAATACTTTTTAACATATCTTCCATAGAACCTCCTTCAAGATCAGTTCTACCTATTGATTCAAAAAATATAAAATCGCCACAAAATAATGCTTTTTCTTTATCAAAATAAAAACTAATTGAATCTTCTTTATGTCCTGGATTATGTATTACTTCAAAAGTAAAATCACCTATAGTATTTATTCCTATATTTAAATTTTTATAATCATATACTAAATTTTTATTAAATAAATCTATACATCCTATATGATCAAAATGGCTATGAGTAATTAATACTCCTACTATATTTCTTCCATTTACTTTATCCATTACTTTATTATATTCATCACCAGGATCAATTATTAATACATTATTATTTTTGCTTAATATATAACAATTGGTTTGTAATAATCCTACTTTTACGATTTCTATATTCATTATTTCATCTTCTTTATAACATATTCTATAGCATTTTCTTTTATGCCTTCAGGTAAATCTGCTCCTGCTGCTTTAAAATGTCCAAATCCTTCTAAACATGATGCAAATTCTCCCAAATTAATATCATCTCTAATACCTCTAAAACTAATTGATCTATTCATATTAATTATCATAATAAAATCTACTTGGTCTTTATAATAGTCTGCTAAATCATTACCAAGTTCACTTCTATATAATTCAGCAAATATTATACCAACTCTATATCCTTTGATTTCTCGGAATATAACTTTAGACTTACAATCTTCTATGTAATCATTCATCTTTCTTCTATCCATATCAATTAAAAGTTTATCGGTATCATCAAAATAAAATCTATCATTTTCTCTTAAAAATTTACTATATTTTTTTATATAATTATCATTACCATAATATACAAGCAATGTTGATATATCTCTAGCTTCTAATCTATTAGTAGCTTTCCATTCCCAAGTATCTCCACTTCTTACTAAATCTACTAATTCACTAACTGAATATTTTTTTAATACTTCATTTGGAAAATTATTTAACAAATATTCATGATATAAACTTGTACCACTTACTTTTTTACCATCACGTTCTACTTCTACATATACAAAATCATATTTATTTAAATTTAATCTAGATTGATGATGGTCAATAACTTGTAATTTGTTTTTCAAATCCATATTATCTATCATTTGTGCTACTTTATCAGTAAAACATAAATCTACTACAAATACTTTATCATATTCATCAAATTTATTATTTTCAAAACATTCAATCATATAATCATCTACTTCACTTGGTTCTAATAAATGATAATCATAATCTGTGAATGCTAAATCAGTTAAAACTACAGGAGTTACTCCATCAGCATCTGCTATATGTGATATTAAAAATACTTTCATTATTTAACCTCCCTATTTAATACATCTTGTACAGGACCATATGATTTTCTATATCCTTCTATAAGTCCATATTTATTGATTGCTTCTAAATGTGCTTTAGTAGGATATCCTTTATGATTTTTAAAACCATATTGTGGATATTTTTCATCTAATTCATATAACATTCTATCTCTTGTTACTTTAGCAACTACTGATGCTGCTGCAATAGATATACTTTTATAATCACCTTTTACTATAGATTTATATTTATAATCAAAATTAAATTTCATATTACCATCTATTAATACATAATCAATTTTAACTTGTTCATTTACTTTATCTATTGCTCTTTTCATAGCTATTTTAGTAGCTTCTAATATATTGTATTTATCTATTTCTTCTGGGCTACATTCCCCTACAGCATATGCAACACAATTATTTATTATATAATCATAATATTTATCTCTTTTCTTTTCTGTAAGCTTTTTAGAATCAGTTAATCCTTCTAGTACAAAGTCTTTAGGTAATACTACACAAGCAGTAACTACAGGTCCAACTAATGGTCCACGACCAACTTCATCTACACCGCATACAATATTATATCCTTCATTAAATAATTCTTTTTCATATTGCCAATTATCAATTGTTTCCATATAACCACCATTTCAATTATATCATATATAGAATTAATAAAAAAAGACATAAGTCTTTTTATTTTTTTAATACATCACAAGTATCATAATATTTATCTCTACCTGCATCATATGTTACATCATACATTTTATCCATTAATGGATTATAGTGTCTAACATGTACACTATAACCAGCATTAAATGGTTTTACTAATTCATCAGATACTTCACTTGGTATCTCTGCTACTAATGGATTTATTTTTTCATCTATTAATGTAGGCTGTGTTGAATCAAATATATAATAGATATTATTATCTTCAACTAAATTAAATGCATGAGCATCATTTCTTCCATCGTTATTAATAAATCCTGCAAACTTAAGTGTTGAATTTATTCCTAAGCTTTTAAGTAAAATATGAGACAATGTTGCTCTTTCTACACAAGTAGCAGCATTTTTACCTTTTAAATTAGATATTTTTCCCATTTCAAAATTATCTACTTCTATTTCATCTAATGGAGGGTAATAATTTACTCTTTCACTTATATTTGAAAAATCACCAAAATATGTATAAACAGTTTCGAATACACATTCACATATTTCATTAAAATCAATAGGTTTTCTTTTTTCAATAATTTCTTTTAATATACTATATGCCTCACTAATATCACCTATTAATGCATATCTAATTTCTCCTATACCATTTTCAATACATACATTATCATCTATTTTATCTAAAGAATCACTATAACTAGAAATAAATCCTCCAATAGTTACACCATTTGCTAAATGATTGCAACCAATTCCATATCCATATTTATTAAAATGAACTCCATCATTCACTTGATATCTTTTCACATTATCACCAAAATAATTATAACATAAAAAGAAGATATTATCTTCTTTAAATATTTTTTATTATTACAAATCTATCATTACCATTAAGTGCTTTTAATATATTAACATTAATATCATTACCTAAATATTTATGTGCTAAAGACTTAATTGATTCACCTTGAAACTCATCCATTTCGAAAGCTATAATATATTTATCATTTAAATTTTTACTACAAGTACTTAATATTTTATCATAGAAATATAATCCATCATTATCTGCATATAATGCTATACTAGGTTCATTACTATCTACTATATCTTCAACATAACTTTTTTCTTTAGATAAATATGGTGGATTACTAACTATTACATCATACTTATCATTAATATTATCTAGCATATCACTTTGTATAAATTTAACATCTAAATCTAATTTAGTTTTATTTTTATTGGCAACATCAAGTGCATCTAATGATATATCTACACCAGTGATATTAGATAATGGTAAATTATTTTTAAGCGATAAAGATATACATCCAGAACCTGTACCTAAATCAATAATATTACATTTACCATTATAATAAGTATTAACTAATTTAGTAACATGTTCTACTAATTCTTCTGTATCAAATCTAGGTATTAATACTCTACTGTCTACATCTATTTCTAATCCATAAAAATTAACATTACCTACTATATATTGTACTGGTTCACCTGATTCTAATCTTTTTAAACCTTCTTCATATTTTTCACTAGGTAAGTATTTCTTTAAATACTCTTTATTATATTCATTTATATCTATATTCATATTTCTCCTAAAATAAAAGAGGATTATTCTCCTCTTAATTTTCTATTTTGATCTTCAGTAATTAATGCTTCTATAATATCGTTTAAATCTCCATCCATTACTCTTGGAAGTTGCATAGTAGAATATCCAATACGATGATCTGTAACACGATTTTGAGGATAGTTATAAGTTCTAATTTTTTCTGATCTATCACCAGTACCTATTTTACTTCTTCTTTCACTACCTACTTCTTGTTCTTGTCTTTCTAATTCTTGTTCATATAATCTAGC
>CADBNE010000005.1 GCA_902795975.1 uncultured Erysipelotrichaceae bacterium | reverse complement strand
TATTTACCTGAACCACAAACAGATTTTATTTTTTCTATAATAAGTGAAGAATTTGGATTTGTAGGAATATTAATAATAAGTATATTATTTATTACTACTATATATAGTGGTATTAAGATAGCACTATCTACTAAAGATAAATTTGGAAAAAATTTAGCTTTTGGTATTATATTTGGTATAGGTTTTCAAACAATTTTAAATTTAATGGTTGTAGTAGGCTTAATACCTGTTACAGGTGTTACATTACCTTTTTTATCATATGGAGGGAGTAGTTTATTAATAAGTATGTTATCCATTGGAATATTACTTAATATATCAAGGTATGAAAAATAATTAATTGTTTAAAAATTTAAAATGTGTTAAAAATGTTATAGAATATTAGGGTGGTAATATGAAAAATAAAATATTAATTTCTGTTAGTAATGGTGGACAACATATTTATGCAAAAAAACCATTTGGTGATATTTTTGGAGAAACTGAAAAAGTAGAATTAGATATTGATTCTTAAAAAAATTTAACAAAGGAAGAGTATGGTAAAAAAATAAAGAATTTAAATCATTAGATGAAATATTTGTTGGACAAATATTAGATGATGAAATAGTACCTATTCCAAATGAAGATATAGATAAATATAAAAAATTAGTTATTGGAATATATAAAGAATTAAAAAAGTAAAAGTTATTTAACTTTTACTTTTTTTGTGTTATAATTATAATTAATGAGGTAAGATAAATGAAAGACGTATTAAAAAATGAAAGAGCGAGACTTATTGTTGGTTTAAGTGCTATGATATTTATTACAGCAATTATTCTTTTATTGATTCATGAAAGTACTTCAAAATTTAACGTAATTAGTTTTAAACGAGAAATAGAAATTAATTATGGAAGTGAATTTAAAGACCATCCAGGAAGAATATGTTATGGAAGTGAATTATATTGTGCAGATGTAAAAATGTATGCTGAAGGAAATGTTGATACTAAGAAATTAGGTAGACAAGAAGTTACGTATACATATAAATATAAAAAAGAAAAAATGACATTAAAACAAGTAATTGTTGTTACAGATATAGAAGCACCTGAAATAACTGTTCAAACAGACAATATAACAGTATGTCCTAATGGTAAAATAAAACAAGATTATATAAAGGTAAAAGCTGTAGATAATTTAGATGGCGATATATCAGATAAAATAAAAATGTATGTAGAGGATAATTATTTAGTTATAGGCGTAAGTGATGCTAATAATAATGTAAAAGAAGAAAAAGTAAGTATATTAAAAGAAGATAAAGAAGCTCCTAAAATATCATTAATAGGTTCTGATAAAATTACCATAAAAGAGGGAAGCAAATATAAAGATTTAGGCGCAAGTGCTAGTGACAATTGTGATAATATTAAAGTAGAAACTGATAATAGAGTAAATACTAATAAAGCAGGTACTTATAAAGTAGTTTATACTGCAAAAGATAATAGTGGTAACGTTAGTACTAAAGAAAGAACTGTTATAGTAGAGAATAAAAATTTAGTTAAATCATCAAATGAATCTAATAATGATAATATAGTATATGTTGATAGAAATAAAAATAAGTCAGGTTCTAAAATTATATATTTAACATTTGATGATGGACCTTCAAAACATACAAGTAGATTATTAGATGTATTAAAGAAATATAATGTAAAAGCTACATTCTTTGTTACAGGTTTTGGTTCTGATGATTTAATCAAAAGAGAATATGAAGAAGGACATACAGTAGCACTTCATTCATATAGTCATGATTATAAAAAAATATATAAGAATGTAGATAATTATTATGCAGATTTATATAAGGTAAGAGATAGAGTTAAAAGAATTACAGGAGTAGAATCTAATTTAATAAGATTTCCAGGAGGAAGTTCTAATACAGTTAGTAGGAGAACACCTGGATTGATGAGTTATCTTGTTAAAGATGTACAAGCTAAAGGATTCCATTATTTTGATTGGAATGTATCGAGTGGAGATGCTGGTGCTACAACAAGTACTAATAAAGTATATAGTAATGTTGTTGGTTCTTTAAGAAAAGATGTATCAGTAGTTTTACAGCATGATTCAAAAGGATATTCTGTAGATGCCGTTGAAAGAATTATTAAATTTGGATTAGAAAATGGATATACATTTAAAGCATTAGATGAAAATAGTTATGGTGCTCATCATAGAGTAAATAATTAAAATGTGGTTATACCACATTTTTTTAATATAATTATAATGGTGATAATATGAATAGAAATGAAGTATTAAATGAGAAAAATAATATTGGTGATATTATTTTTTCTAATACATCATTAGAAGGATATTTTAAAAGCAGTTCTTCTATTGCGGAAGAAGTATTAGAAAAAAATTTAAAATGTGAAATTATAAGATTTGTAGGTGTAAAAAATTCTAAAGAAATATTAACTAAAGTACTTAGTTTACAAAGTATGTATAGATAATATTTATATATGTATAAAAATTTAAAATAAACCTAAATTTTTTGTGCTTATATTAAAATAAATTGATATAATATATATAGTTCTCTAAAAGTTGAGAACATGCGTAATAAAAAGAAGGGATGATAATATGACAATAAAAGATGTCAAAGCAAGAGAAATATTAGACTCTAGAGGAAATCCTACTGTAGAAGTTGATGTTATATTAGAAAATGGAATAGTAGGTCGTGCTGCTGTACCTTCAGGAGCATCTACTGGAGAAAGAGAAGCTTTAGAAATGCGTGACGGTGGTACAAGATTTAATGGTAAAGGTGTATTAAATGCTGTTAATAATGTAAATACTGAAATAAGAGAAGCTGTTATCGGTATGGATGCTGCTGATCAAAAAGCATTAGATTATAAGATGATTGAATTAGATGGTACTGAAACTAAGAGTAGACTAGGTGCTAATGCAATACTAGGTGTTTCTATGGCTGCATTAAGAGCTAGTGCTTTAGCAGCAGGTAAACCATTATATGCTTATGTAGGTGAAGGTAAAACATTACCAGTACCAATGATGAATATTATAAATGGTGGAGCACATGCTGATAATAAATTAGATTTCCAAGAATTTATGATTATTCCACAAGCAAATACAATTCATGATAGAGTTCGTATTGGAGCTGAAGTATTCCATAGTTTAAAGAAAGTATTAAACGAAAGAGGATTATCTACTGGTGTAGGTGATGAAGGTGGATTTGCTCCAGATTTAGAATCAAATACTGAAGGATTTGAATTAATTATTGAAGCAATCAAAAAAGCTGGATATGAACCAGGGAAAGATGTATGTTTAGCAATTGATGTTGCTGCATCAGAATTCTATAATGACGGTAAATATGAATTAGTAGGTGAAGGAAGAAGTTTAACTACTGATGAACTTATTGAATTCTATGAAGAATTAGTATCTAAATATCCAATTATATCTAT
>CADBNE010000004.1 GCA_902795975.1 uncultured Erysipelotrichaceae bacterium | reverse complement strand
CTTTTCTAATGAATTTATAAATTATTTTAATGAAAACATCGGTAAAATTAAAGAGGAATTATCAATAAATCAAGATACTAAAATAATGTTGGCACTAACTGATAATGAAGAACAAGCAGGTTTTGTATATGGAAAGTCATCATTTTCTGGTTTCTTTAATGATACAGGAGCATTTGCATATATAAATTTAAACGGAAATAAAACAAAAGAATATATGTTTAAGGGATTAATACATGAATTAGTTCATCATTTATATAAATATTATGTATATGGGAAAGATAATGAAAGAATTACATGGGTTGATGAAGGACTTGCACAACTCTTTTCAGGTCAAAAAGATGATTTAAGAGATTATAGAACATATAACCTTTTTTTAGAAGAAAATTTAGAATGTTGTGATAATGTTGATTTAAATAAATTAAATCATAATGACAGAAGTTTTGGAAATAAAAATGGTTATAATTTATCTTACATAGCAATTAGGTATTTATATGAAACATATAATCACGAAGAATTTATTAATATAATTAAAAATAAAGAAAAACTTTTAGAATTCGGAAGTACAATATTAGTACAAATAAAAGAAAAAAAGAATACTAATAAAACTATTTAGGAATCAGCATGCTTCCTTTTTTCTTTGCTTAAATTTGACTTACTTTTTGACAATCAGCACATGGAGATTATGATCATATGGGAGAATCAATTAATTTAGTAAATAATTTTAAAGCAGAGAAGGTAATATTTAATTGTGGAGAGTTTAATGATTTAGAAAAAAATTAATTAAAGTATTAGATAAAAAGAAAATTAAGTATTATTCATGTATCAAAGAATTGAATATTGATAATAACAAATTATATTTTCTAAATACAAAAATATATAGAACAGCTCAAGATGGTAGTATTATGTTTAAGATTAAGAATAAAAAATTAAAGATTGAGACTTGTAGTCCATAAATAATGATTTATATGATATAATAAAATACAATTATATATTTTGGAGGAAATTATGAATAATCTCATACAAAATCAGGATGATTTAATATCATATATTAAAAATGTAATTATAAAATATTGTCCTTATATTGAAAATAGATTTAAAATTTTAGGAAATTTAAATGCACCTCAATTAGATATTGAAATATATGTTTGTAATAATGATTCACAAATAATGTTTATGTTTGGAAATTATGGTTCTAAATCTAGTATTTCGGAACGTGCAACAACTTCTTATGTTATAAGTTTTAATGAAATATGTAACATAGTAAATTTTATTTTAAATGATCATGAAATTATTAAAGATATAAATTTTAATAATTCTAAAATAGATTTAACATTTGCTATTAATTGGACTGATAAAAGTATTAATGGCATTAATTGTAGTGATATTGGCTTAAATTTATATTTTGAAGATATAGAATTAAAAAATCAATATTTATATTTATTATTTCAAAAATATTATATTCAATTAGAACAAGTCACATCATTTAAAAATATGAAAAATGAATATATTACAAATATAAAAAATTCTTATTTCGAAACTTTAAATAAGGAACAATTATTAGGCGTATTAAATGAAATGTCTGAAAAAGATTTGAAAGAGTTATTAAATAATATGGATAATGATATTTTTATAAAATATGCTAATAATGATAAAGATAAATCAAATGTAAAAGTGTTATCTTTAGAAGAAAATATTTAGAATAGATTTAATATTAATTTTTTATATAAATAATTATATTGATAATACTTATTATGTGTTATAATACGAGTTGGTGATTTTATGCAATCTTTTTATAGAAATATTGGAAAAGGTACTGATTACGAATTTGATAGCTATGATATGAAATCAAATATTTTAGGTAGTAATTGGTTTGACAAAATTGGAAATGAGTATATACTATCCAAAAATTTATTAACTATATATATTAATAGTGAACTTAATGATAGTAAATATACAATTATAAACTATATAAATGATATTCCTGAAAATGAAAAATTAGATATTGTATTTAAATTTGATAATTTAAAAGAAAATATATTAATATTTAATTCATTATGTAATATATTAAGTTTAGTTGATTCAAAAAGAAATATTGTTATTGATATTACTAATTTAATATTTAGTGAAAATGCTGAATTAAATTTTGATAGTTTGAAATCAAATGTAAAAATTTCTTCAATGTTAAATAATAAGCTTGAAGAAAAATATAATTTTTCTAATCTTTATTTTGAAAGTTGGATGATGAATTGCGATGAGGAAAGATTTAGTGTACTTATTCAAAAACTAACTTCCAACACTTTAGCACGTATTAAAAGAATGAGAGAAATTTGTACTAATTTTTATAGACGTACTCCTGTTCAAATAAAGAATGCTAAAAATTTAGAAAAGACTATTTATGCTTATAAATGGATTAGTGCTAATATAGGATACGATTTTTCAGCAAACAACAGTGATGGTACGCTAAAACCTGATAGAGTTGATTCTCAAGACCCAATATTAACTTTAGAACATAAAAAGGGTACAAGTGTTGGTAAATCAAGATTATTAAAATTACTTTTAAATAATCATTATATGAAAGTACCATGCTTTTTAGTAAATGGTAAAGTTGGAAATAAACAACATACATGGAATGAAATTTTATTAGAAGATGATTCAACTGTAGAATTTGATTTATCAAATCAAAATAATAAGTTAACTACTGACCATAATGAATTAGCTGTATATAATGAATCATTAAATAATGGATATACAAAAAGACTTAAATAGTCTTTTTCTTTTTTATATGATAAAATAAACTTAGGATGTGGAAAATATGCATATAAATAGTGAAACAATTAGTATTGAACAAATAAAAGCTAATCCTAATTTAGATTTGTCTGAAAGAATGAATTTATATGGTGCTGGATTTAATTTTGGTGAGGAACAGCTAAAAGATTTATGTATAGCTAGAATTAAAGCGGATTATACTTTTTTAATCAAAAATAGAACTATGAAAAATGAAAGAACTGATCAGTTGCTTCAACAGGTTTTAAATGGGCATATCTTGGATAAAGTTGAGATGTTCGAAATGTTTTGTGATGATGAAAACAAAATTTCAAATATGAGAAAATTTGAAGAGATAAAAAATAATATAGAAAAAAATAATTGTATTACATACGATAATTTTGATTTTTTGTGTAAAGAAATGGAACTTGATGATAAAATGTCTGAGTTAATGAAAACAGAATTTGAAAAAAAGGATTAATTATCGATGAATATAAAGATATAGAGAGTTTTCATATATAGTAGGAATAAAAATGAAAAACAAAGAATTTCTTAATATATGTTATAAATATTTTAATAAATTTATAAATTCTAGTGATTTGATTAAAGAGTTGAATGATAATTATTTAAATACTAAAATTGAAGATATAAAAAAATTAATCATTGAAATTGAAAATATAATATCTAATACTTCTATTACAGTAGAAGATAATGAAGAAATAAAAAAATTAATTGATAAATTAGAAAAAAATGATTCTTCTAGTAAAATACTTCCTGAGCTATATGAAAAATATAACAAAAAGAATGATTCATATGATAGATGGTTTAAAATAGTAAGTTGTATAAATGATAATTCATATTTTAACGAATGTTTTAATAATTTATCAAAATATGAATTGTTAGAATTTATTTCACAATATATTTCAGCACCTTTTCCACCTAAGATAAATCAAAAGGAATTTGATGAGTTAGTTAAAGAGGGTATAAAACATGATGAAAGAGAATGGCTATGGAGATTAGCATTTAATTATGAAAACTCAAATTTAAAATTTGATTTAATAAGTGATTATTATATAGAGATAAAAGACATGTATTATTTATCAGAATTAATTTCGTCTGTCGGATTTTGTCTTGATATAGATTTAATTATAGATAAAGTTTTAAAAAATAATTTAGCACAGGAATTATATAAAAAAAGAGATATAATTAAATATAATCTAAGTGATGAACAATATAAAAGATTATTTAATGAAAATAAATCATAAAAAAACAAACAGTTATTGTTTGTTTTTATTTATTTTATAAGATATAAAATATAGTCCAAAAGGCAATATAACTATAATTATTCTTATTATATTTACTATAATGTTAAAGCTATAGGATACAAATAATCCATATAAACTAAGTAATATAAAAAAGTCAATTACGTATATAGCACCCATATAAAGATACATAAATATATAAGTAAATATATTTTTACAATATTTAAAAATATTATATACATATTTAAGTGTAATAAAATGATGTATTGTAATTATTATTCCTAATACTAATAGGGGAATAATTGCTAAAGAATCATTTCCTTTACAAGAATAGCCAAATCCACCACCATTTGTACAATTACCTGATGTAGAACTAGGCATAGCATTGTCAAACCACTCCAATGCAGGTGTAATTGCTATAATTAAAGCAATTAAAGATGCAGCTAATATAAATATATTTCTAAATATTTGTCCAATATTTGTTTCTTCTGATGAAATTATTTCACGTATTTTTTTTGCTATAAAAAACGGATAAATTAGTAATAATACTATAATTGCTAAACTATTAATTTTATACATACTTTTTTCTCCTTATTTTTATTTATTATAACATTTTATTTAGTTTATAACAATAATTAATAATTTGACATAATATAGTTAGTGTGTTAAAATACACAAACAAGAAACGGGAAAGCGAGAAAAATAAATATTTGGGGGTTATATTTATGAATAATAAGAAAAAAAATAAAAATAGATTTATAACTATGGGACGTATTGGTAGACTTACTGCTATTTTTATAAGTGGTTCATACGTTTTAAGTGGTTTTTCATATGGATTTAAAACAATCAATAAAACATTAAAATGTGATATAGACTCACATTTATATGATATGGATTATTTAACTTCTGATATGGAATCAAGAGATATAAATGATTTAAAAATAAATGATATGGCTAAAATTGATACATTAAAAGTCGATTTAGCTAAATCAAAAAATCTTCAATTTTTAAGTTATTATGTTTCATTGAAATCTATTGAAATAAGTAATGCTCAATTATTAACAGATGAAGATATTAAATCAATAAATTTCTCAAATATTAATGAGATATATTTATTTTTTGATCGTGATGATACAGTTAATAGACTTGATGAAGGTTTTGATTTAGATAGATTTAAAGATAAATCATATATAAAAAATGTTGATTTTATATATAGAAAAAGTGAAGATGTTGGATATGCATCATATTGTAAAGAAACTGATAGTATTATTTTCTTAGAATATTTTAAAAATTATGAAGACTGTGATTTAGATTTTATTAAGTATACAAAGTTAAATGAAGAATTAAATCATATTATAAATGAGATAGATCAAGAACATTATGATTTACAAATAGAATATTTATTTTCTATTGTTGATTATATATGTGATCATTTAGAATATGATGAAGAAGTAAATGAATTTACAAAAGATGATTCACCATCTATATTTAAAAAAAGAAAAATGAATAAAAAAATAGATAATTATAATGTTAATGCGTTATCAGATGCTATTGTTAAATCACAAACTAAAGTAACACCTGCTATATGTACAAATTATGCTGATGCATTATTCTCTTTAGGTATAAAAAAAGGATTTAATATACATACAGTTACAGGTAATTGTGATGGAAATGGTCATGCATGGAATATTATTAATTTTGGTGGATATTATTATTTAATAGATTTAACTAACTATGAAAAGTTAAACACATCATGTAATTTAATTAGAAACTATAGAGAAAATCCTACACAAGAAAATTATGAAGCAATACTTTCTAATTTATTAATAATGATTAATAGTGAATCATTAGCATACTATAATTCATCATATAATATTTTAGATTATGTTGAACCACAACCTCAAGAAAATACAAATGATAATATATATGGTACAAATTATAATAAATATTATGTAGCACTTCATAATGGTGTGCTTGCATGGGGAGCATATTTCTTATTATGTATGGGTGTAGTAAGTGCTGAAGTAATAAAACAAAAAAGAAAATATAAAAAAAATAAAGGTCCAATGAAAAAATCATTAGACAGATTTAGTGCATAGAATTACTTTATAGTAATTCTTTTAATTTTACTTATTATAATTTATGTGTTATAATAACCGAGCATTTGGTGGTGAAAAAATATGAAAAAGATAATATGGAATATAGTAAGAATTATATTAATACTTACAAGTTTAATAACAAGCGGATTATTTATTAAATTAATTACAGACTTAGATATGTTACCAGATAAATACTATTTATTAATTGTTTTATCATTAGTAGTATTAAATGTATTAGGTATTATAGGTATTATGAGTAAAAAAATAATTGGTAGAATTATTGGAATTATAATATTTGTTTTAGCATCTATTATTTCAATAATAGGTATTAACTATGGTACAGATACATTAAGATTTTTAAATAAAGCATTTAATAATAATGGATTAGAAGTTACTGGTTATAATGTTATTGTTTTAAAATCAAGTGATTACAATAAAATTGATGATTTAAATGAAAAAACTGTTGGATATTTATCAATTGACACTAACAAAGATAAATATATGGCTGTTTTAAAATCAAAAATAACATGTGAATTAAAAGGCTATGATAATCCTTATGAATTATATGAGTCATTATTAGATAAAAAAATTGATTCAATAGTAATAGATTCTGCATATATAGATTTATTAGAAGATGATTATGATGATATACGTGACAGAATAAAAGTTATATATAATTATGAAATTGAATTAGTAAATAATAATGATAATAATAAAGATAAGAAGAAAAAAGAATCAGATAGTGATATTGATTGGAAATATAATGATGATTCTATAAATATATTAATTTCAGGCAGTGATTCTAGAAGTGGTAAGATTGTTACTAGAACACGTAGTGATGTTAATATGATTATGACAATAAATAAAAAAACACATACTATTTTATTAACAAGTATACCAAGAGATTACTATGTACAATTACATAATACAACAGGTAATAAAGATAAATTAACACACTCTGGTATATATGGTGTTAATATGACTAAAAATACAATAGAAGATTTATTTGAGATAAGAATAGATTATACTGTTAAGGTAGGTTTTCAATCAGTAATTAAATTAGTTGATTTAATTGGTGGTATAGATATCGATAGTGATGCATCATTTACTTCTCATTGTGGAGATGGTGGCGCTATAAAAACAAAAGTTAAAAAAGGTGAAAATCATTTTAATGGTGGACAAGCATTAAGCTATGCTCGTGAAAGATATGCATATAAAGAAGGCGATGTACATCGTGTTCAAAATCAACAACAAGTCTTAGAAGCTATAATTGCAAAAATATCTAAAAATAAATCAATATTATTAAAGTATGAAGAATTCTTAGATTCATTTAGTGAATTATATAGAACAGATTTACCAAGTAGTGAAATTAAATCAATTATAAAAGATCAATTAAATACAATGAGTACTTGGAAAGTAAAAAAGCAATATGTAAAGGGTACAGGAGCATCAAAACAAACATATTCTATGCCAGGACGTAATTTATATGTTATGATTCCAAACGAAGATAGTGTTAAAGATGCTAGAGATTATATATTAGATATTTATAATGGAGAGTAAATACTCTCTTTTTTATTTACAAAAAGTTATATTTATGATATATTTAATATGTATTTGGCATATGTATTGAATGTCAAATATAAGATGGAGATATGGAAGAAGAGAGGGAAATAAGTGACAGCGGTGTCACTTTTTTCCTTTATATATAGAGGCGATTAATTTGAAATATAAAAAAAGAATAATTGTATTATTAGTTTTTGCATGGATGTTTGTAATATTTAATTTTTCTAGTAAGAATACATTAAAATCAAATACTGATAGTAAAATGTTTACTTATAAAATGTTTTATAATGGATTAAAAATTACAAATAAATTAAATTTTACTGACGTAAATACAAGTTTAAAAGCATTAGAATTATCTAATAGATATAATGTTCCTGCAAGAAAATGTGCACATGGAACTATTTATTTTGTATTAGGAATATTGATATATTATTTAGCACGCATATTAAATAAAAATAATCCTTATATAATTAGTACTTTATTTTGTATGGGATATGCTATAACAGATGAAATACATCAATTATTTGTAAATGGTAGAACTTCTTCATTTTTTGATGTATTAATTGATACTTTAGGTTGTATATTAGGATTAATAATTATTTATATTATAGGAAGATTAAGGAGCATGAAATATGAAGAAAATTAATATTTTATTATTAATTGTATGGATGATAGTTATTTTTATGTTTTCACAAGATTCAGCGGTTTCATCAAGTGAGAAAAGTGATAAAGTAGCAAGTACAATAGTAAATATAATAAGTGATATTACTCATAGCGATAATATTGAATATTATATTGATAATATAATTGTATTTGTAAGAAAAACTGCTCATTTTTTAGAATATTTAGTGTTAGGCGTTTTAATTATCAATGTATTAAAAGATTATAGAAAATTAACATTTGGAGTATGCTTATTCTCTATATTGTTTTGCTTAGGGTATGCTATAACAGATGAAATACATCAATTATTTGTATCAGAACGTAGTTGTAGAGTATTAGATATATTAATAGATACATCAGGTAGTTTTACAGGAATATTAATATACTATTTAATAAGACATAAAAAAATAAATAAAAAAACTTTAGTAAGTGAAACTAGTTAGAAATTTTAACTAGTTTTTTTGTCAATTTTTAAAAAAAATTATAAATGTATTAAAACAATTTTTTAATTTTTGCAAAATAATACTTTTTTTCTTTATTTTATAAAGCTTTTTTGATAATATTACATCGAGTTTATTGATTTGAATTTTTTATCAATAAAACATATAATTAATATAGAGAGTACTAAAATAAAAAAAAGAATAGGTGGTGAATATGATAATATATATAATATGTTGTGTATTTTGTATTATGATTTTATTTAGTTTATGGTGTATGTTAAAAGTTAGTAAGATGGCAGATGAATTTGTATTTAGTGAAGATAAAAAATAGTTGTATAAACTATTTTTTTATTTATAAATAATTATTTGTGTATTTTATTACAAAAATTTGCATTTTATTTTAAATATGGTATAATAAACGACGAATTTGGGGGTCTATACATGGAAGAAATAAATTTAAAAGACTTATTTTTATATTTTATTAGTAAAATTTTTATTGTAATAATAACATTTGTAATAGCTGTATCTACAAGTATAGTTTATAGTAAGTTTGTAAAAGTACCTAAGTATAATTCTTATACTACAATCGTTTTAACACGTAGTGGAGATAGTACTAATGAACAAAATGCTTCTATAACTCAAAATGATATTACATTGAACCAAAAATTGGTTGCTACATATCGTGAAATAATTAAGAGTCGTAGAGTATTAGGACAAGTTAAAGAAAATTTAGGACTTGATATCTCTGTTGGAGAATTAAGTAGTAATATTTCAGTTACAAACCCAGATGGTACTGAGTTAATTAAAATTACTGTATCAGGAAAAAATAAAGAAGAAGTAAAAGATATTACAAATGAAATAGCTAGAGTATTTAGTAAAGAAATAGAAGAAATTTATGATATTAAAAACGTTAGTATTATAGATACTGCTATTGAAGCAAATTCACCATACAATATGAATATTGTAAAAGAAACTTTAATAGCATCTGTAATAGGTATCGTGTTAGGATTAGGAATAGTATTTATAATGTTCTATTTCGATACTACAATTAAAAATGCTGAAGAAATTAGCGAAAAAGTTGGATTACCATTATTAGGTGTTGTTCCAAAAGTTGACACTGGTAAAAAGAAAAAGAATAAAAAGAAAAAAAGTAGGGGGAATAAATAATGAGTAAAGAATTAATAGTTGATCAAGATCCTAAGTCAGCACTTAGTGAAGCAATAAAAAATATTCGTACAAATTTACAATTTGCCTCTGTAGACAATAAAGTAAAAAATATTTTAATCACTTCATCTACATCAGGTGAAGGAAAAAGTTTTGTTAGTGCTAACTTAGCAGTAGCATTCGCTAAATTAGGAAGTAAAGTATTAATTGTAGACTGTGATATGCGTTTAGGTAGACAACATGAAATATTTTCATTGAGTAATGCAGTTGGTTTATCAAGTTTATTAATTGATGATGTTAAAAAAAATTATAGTAAATATATTCAAAAAACTGAAATTAAAAATGTTTCTGTTTTAACTAGAGGAATTGTTCCTCCTAACCCAAGTGAATTATTATCATCTGAAAAGAATAAACAATTAATAGAATTATTAGCATCTGATTATGATGTAGTTATTTGGGATGGTGTACCTCTTACAGGTTTAACTGATTCTCTTGTAATGGCTGATTTAGTTGATAAAATTGTAATAGTATGTGCATATAAGAAAACACCATTAGAATTAGTACAAAATTCTAAGGTAGTACTTAAGAATTTTGAAGGAAAAATTGCAGGAGTTATCTTAAATGGTGTTCCATTTAAGAGTAACTATTACTATACAAAAAGTTATGGAGTAGACTAGTGATAGATATACATTCACATATATTACCTGGTATAGATGATGGTTCTAAATCTATAGAAGAAAGTATTGAGATATTAACTCAAGCTGAAAAAAATGGAGTAACAGATATTATATTAACACCACATTATATGCTAGGTAGTGAATATGTAGTTAATAATGATGAAAAAAGAAAATTATTAACTAAGTTAAAAAGATATGCCAAAAAAGAGGGGTTAAACGTTAATTTATATTTAGGTAATGAAGTTTTCGTTGAAAATGATATGCCTAGATTAAAAAAAGAAAAAGAAATTACAACATTAAATAATAGTAATTATTTATTATTTGAGTTACCATTAAATTATAGATATAATGGTGTAGATGAAGTATTATTTGAATTAGGATGTAAAGGTTTTATACCTGTATTAGCTCATCCAGAAAGATATGGCTTTATTAAAGAAGATCCAAGAAGAATCGAAGATTTAATTGATAAAGGTGCTATAATACAATGTAATTTAGAAAGCTTTTTAGGAAAATATGGTAAACATGCTCAAGCAAATGCTATATTATTCTTAAAACACAATATGATTTCTTTTATAGGTAGTGATGTACATCATAGTAAAAATAAATTTTATGATGATATTGAAGAAGTAAAAGAAATAATGAGAAAATATATCTCAGAAGAAGAAATAGAAAATTTATTTACAAATAATGCTAAAAAAATATTTGATAAAGAAGTTATTTCTTCACCAGAATATAAACCTATTAAAAGAGGATTATTCCATAAATGGAAATAAAACAAGAATTAATTCTTGTTTTTTGTTTGCAAATGATTTATAATATATAAACGTAGTGGTATTAAGAAAGGTATATGTATAATATACATTTTTTAATAAATTAATAATTATTCAGCATTTTATGCTTTATATATAAGAGAGGGTAGTTTGTATGAAAAAATTAAATTTAATTATTTTAGCAATTTTTATAACTATTTTAGGTACATCTTTAGTTAATTCTTTTCAAGCATCAAAAAAAGCAAGTAATATAGATTTAGAAGAAAAAATTAAATATGTTGAAGTAAAGAAAGAAAAAATTCTTTTTTTAGGAGATTCTATTACAGATTTATATAATTTAAAATTATATTATGATAATAAGGACAAAGAATATATAAATAGTGGTAGAAGTGGATATAAAACAACAGATTTACTAAAAAACTTTAGAAATATGTTAGGTCAATTTGATCCAGATACTGTTGTAATTTTAATTGGAACTAATGACCTATCAGCAGGTACTTCTAATGATAAAATAGTTGATAATATTAAAAAAATTGTTAACGAAATAAATATTATAGAGCCTAATAAAAAAATATATATACAAAGTGTTTATCCAATTAATAAATCAAAAAGACCGAAAGGTGAAAAAAGAGATAATAAAAATATTAAATATATAAATGCAGAACTAAAAAAATTCTGTGCAGAAAATAATGTTACTTTTATAGATATATATGATAGTTTAGCAGATAGTGATGGAGATTTAAAATCTAGTTATTCTGAAGATGGACTTCATTTAACAAATGAAGGATATAATGTAGTAACAAGTATATTAAAGGATAAATTAAAAGAAGAATAATGAAAAAAATAATATTACTTATTTATATATTAATAATTCTTTTTCTTGCTACTATTAATACATATGCTATAGATATGCCTGGAATAACAAGTAATGAAGTAATATCAAATAATAAAAATTCAAATAAAAATTTGTTAGTAGAAGCAAAAAATTATATGTATAATTTAGAAAATGATAATGTAATGTATTATTCTGTTATAGCATTTGTGTCTATATCATTTATAAGTTTATTTATTATATATAAAATGAAAAAAATAATTAAGTAAAAAAATGTAAAGATAAAAAAATATAATCGTTAATTTGGTTATATTTTTTTTATTTTGATATAATCTTTTTAAGAATATGCAACCTTTTTAACATTTGATGCATTTTATTAGTGAGAGGGGTTAAAGAAGTGAGTATTGAAGAAAAAGTTATAAAGTATTCTGATATGGTATATAAAATAGCATATACAATGACGAGTAGAAAGTCAGATGCAGATGATATTTATCAGGAAGTATTTATAAAATTATTTGAAAAAAATATTGATTTTGATAGTGAAGAACATGAAAAAGCATGGATTATTAGAGTAACAATTAATTGTTGTAAAATGCTTAAAAGGAAAAGTTTCTTCAAAAGAGAAGTGCGTTTAGATGATAATATTGATTATCCTTTTAAAGAAGATAGATTTGAAGTATTAGAATATGTAAAAAAGTTACCAATTAAATATAATACAGTAATTTATTTATTCTATTATGAAGGATATCAAATAAATGAAATAGCACGTATTCTTGAAACAAGTGAAGGAACTGTTAAATCACAATTATCTAGAGCACGTAAAATGCTTAAAGAATCAATGAAGGGGGATTTTGATTATGAATAAAGACAAATATAAAAGTGAATTAGATAATATTAAACCTGATGAAAAATTAGTTAGAAATACAATAAATTTGATTAGGGAAAGAGAAGAGCAAAAACAAAGAAAAAATATATTTAGTTTTAATAAATTAGCTGTAGGCTTTTGCTCAGTTGTTATATTAGGTAGCATAGGATATACATACTTTAATTATAATACTAATAGTAAGGTAAATAATAATTCAAAAGAAAAAAATAAATATGCATCAAGTACTATTTACAAAATAGAAGAAGATAATTCTAATATGGTATCAAATATTAAAACATTTATTTCAAAAAAAGATGGTTTAAAAATTGATAGAGATCAAAATCATGTTCCATCAAAAAGAATTGGTTTTGATAAAATAGATGAAAAATCATTTACTGGTATGTATTTAATTAGACAATCTGATGGTAAAAATTGGAAATATTACAAACATACTAAGGAATATAATGATTTCAAAAAATTTAGAAGTTTATTAGATTCAGTTTCAAGCGAACAATCAATACAATTAAAGAAAACTGATACATATAAACATAATGATATAGTTATTTATAATACATATGGTGAAGCATATACTAGTAAAAATACAATGAGAGTTAAAATTGGATATCAATATATGGTATATTTACCAGTGATGGCAGATGATACTATAGTTGTTCAATTATTAAGTGCAGATAAGATAACAGTATATGAAATAAAAAGAGATATGTCTAAAGAAGATGAATATGCAGAATTAAGAGATTTTTTAACAAATACTGGAACAGAGATACAAGAAGATGTAAGAGAAGGTATAGACAGAAATATAAAATCATTTGTTAATGGGAAAGAAGATAAATCAGGTGACTACGCAGATATGTTATTTGGTGTAGATGGTCAATTAGTTAAAATAAAATATACATTCTCAAAAAAATTATTTATTGTTACTTTTAAAAAGGATAAATATTCTGTAAGTAATCCAAAAATACAATATAACAGAGAATATAATTTAGATTTCTTTAAAGGAAAAGTTGAAGATGCTAAATTAGAATATCTTGGTACAAATGATTATCCATATATAATAGTATTAACAACAAATAAAGATGTATATTATATTGATACACAAGAATGGGCCAAAACTGGTAAACCAGAAATAAAAAAAGTAGCAACTAATGCTACAAAAATTGAATATTTAAAAGATAAAAATGATAGATATAAAATGTATGCAACAATAAATGGTAAAAGAACTGAATTAAATATTGGAGAATTCAAAGAAATAATTAAAACTACAATAGATAAAAAAACTAATGATATTAGTGTTAAGTATACATCAGAAAATGGAAAATTATTAATTACATTCAATGATACATTTAAAAAAGAGATTGATAATCCAAAAATACAATTAAATAAAGAAATAGAATTTGAATTTTTCAAAAATAAAGTAAAAGATTTAAAAATTGTATATTTGGGAAAAGATTCATATCCACATTTGGTAATATTAACAAATAGTGGTGAAGTATACCGTATACAAACTAGCAAGTGGGTAAGTACAGGAGACTATGAACTTATAAGACTTACAACAGATGCTACTGAAATTGAAGTAGGCAAAGATTCGAATGGTAATGCATCAATATTTGCTACTGTTAACAATAAAAAAATACGTGTTTCATAAATATTTAAATAGGGGGGAATTTTATGAATAAATTAAATAAAATAAGTAAGTTTATATTAGTAATAGGTATTATTACAACAATTTTAGGAATTGTATTAGGAATAGTTGGATTTCTAGGCTTTGGATATTCTATTGTAAATATAGAAGAAATGGAATCACAATTGTTTAGTGGATTTGCTTTATTTGCATTAAGTCCAATTATTACTTATATAGGAGTGATTCTAAGTATTGTAGGAGGTATATGTTTAATAGTATCTCATATTAATGATATAACTAATTTTGCAAATAAAAATGTTGTTCCTGCAGTTAATCAGGGTGTTGAATATATCACACCAACAGTAAATAGAGTATCACAAAGTGTTAATGCAGGTTTTAATGCAGCTAAAGATGAATTTAGAAAAAAGGACTAAGTATAGTCCTTTTTTTGTTGAATATATTTAAATAGGTGATATAATGCTTACTATAATAAAAGTAATTATAATAACTATTGTTAGTATTTTAGTATCATATTTATTTGGGTTATTTGTAATACCTTATTTAAAAAATAATAAAAAAGATCAAGTATTAAATATTTATTTAGAAGAAATGCATAGAGAAAAAAAAGATACACCTACTATGGGTGGAATTATATTTGTTATACCTCCAATAATTATTATGTTAATATTATTTTTATTGAGAAAAATAAATATTTCTTATAATCTAATTATCGTATTATTTACATATATAAGTTATTCTTTAATTGGTTTTTTAGATGATTACTTAATAATTAAAAATCATAATAACGAAGGATTAAGTGAATCAAGTAAATTATTTTTTCAAATATTAATAGCAACAATTATTTTTTATTTATTCTTACGTGCTGGAAATGAACCATTGCTTTGGATACATACTTTAAATGTAAAAATAAATATAGGATGGATATATGGTATTTTTATTTTATTAGTATTAACGAGCAGTAGTAATGCTGTTAACTTAACAGATGGTTTAGATGGACTTGCAGGCGGTTTATCTATCATTTCCTTATTTACTTTTGGAATAATTATTTTAAATACAGGGTGGTTAGAGGGATATAAAGAAATATCTTATTTTATTTTTTCAATAATTGGTTCTTTAATAAGTTTTCTAATGTTTAATGCTAATCCAGCAAAAATATTTATGGGTGATACAGGTTCATTAGCACTTGGATCCTTATTAGGTATAATAGCTATATTATCTAGACATGAAATATTATTAATTATAATATGTTTTATATTTGTTATTGAAACTTTAAGTTGCATTATTCAAAGAATATATTATAAATTAACTCATAAAAGAATTTTTCCTATGACACCAATTCATCATACATTTGAAAAAAGACTACCTGAAAGAGATGTAGTTCGTCTATTTTGGTTATTAGGATTATTATTTAGTCTAATTGGTTTGATAATTGGTGTATGGTTGTAAAATATAATTTAATATGATATTCTAAATTTATAGAGGTAATATAAATGAAGAAAAGAATTATAAAAGTATTAACTATATTTTCAATATTATGTATTTTAGGAATAATATATGTTATTCTTTTTGAAAAAAATATTATAAAAGTACCATGTTTATTTAATTTATTAACAGGAAAATTATGTCCTGGTTGTGGAATAACTAGATGTTTTATTTCTATTCTACATGGAGATTTTATTAAGGCATATCATTATAATAGATTAGTATTTATACTTCTTCCATTTGCTACAATATATTTTATATATTGGTTATATAATTATATAATTGGTAATAAAAATTATTATAAATTAAATAAATGGACATATGTTTTTTTAACTTTTATAACTATATTATTTGCAGTAATAAGAAATATAAAGTAAGAAGTTTATACTTCTTTTTTTTATATATATTCATAAAATTATATAGGTGAAATATGAAAAGAAATAGTATAAATTATATATTACTTTTTAGTGTTTTATGTTTATCTATTTTTGGACTTATAATGATATATTCGGCATCTAGTATATGGAGTGAATATAAATTTAATAATCCATATAAATATGTTATTAATCAAGGAATATTTTTTATTGTAGGATTAATTATAATGTATATTGTAAGTAAAATAAATTATAGACTATATTATAAATATTCAAAAATAATATTATGGATATGTATTATATTATTAATTCTAGTATTAATTCCTGGAATTGGAACAGTAAGAAATGGTAGTAGAAGTTGGTTTGGTATAGGACCTTTTGGAATACAACCAAGTGAGTTTACTAAATTAGCACTTATTATTTATACATCAAAATATTTAACTAATCATAAAAAATTATATCCAATTATGATAGTTACATTACTAATATTTGGAATAATAATGTTACAACCAGATTTTGGTACTGGAACTATTATTGTAATGACTATATTTGGAATATTATTTGTTAATGGTATGGATATATCTTTAATAGCAAAATTAGGATTTATAGGTATTATTGGAGTAATAATACTTATTTTAGTAGCACCTTATAGATTAAGCCGTATTATGTCATTCTTAAATCCATGGAGTGATCCATTAGGTAGTGGATTTCAGATTATTCAAAGTATGTATGCTATAGGACCTGGAGGTTTATTCGGATTAGGATTTGGCAATTCTATTCAAAAACATTTTTATTTACCAGAACCACAAACAGATTTTATTTTTTCTATAATAAGTGAAGAATTAGGCTTTTTAGGAGTTCTTATTGTTACATCATTCTTTTTATTCATTTTTTATAGAGGAATATCAATATCTTTAAAAAGTAAAGATTTATTTGGCAAATACCTAGCTTTTGGTTTATCTG
>CADBNE010000003.1 GCA_902795975.1 uncultured Erysipelotrichaceae bacterium | reverse complement strand
TACGTACTGGTTCTAATGTAGATTCTACTAAGTCATCTACTAATTCTTCAAATTTAGCTCTTGATAAATCTGATTCATAAGAAACACCTTGTGCTATGAAAGGTAAACTAATTGTTGTTTTAGTAGCAGTTGATAAACTCTTTTTAGCTTTTTCTGCTTCTTCTTTAATTCTTTGCATAGCCATTTTATCATCAGATAAATCAATATCATGTTGTTTTTTAATATCATCAACGATATAATCAATAATTCTTTGGTCAAAGTCATCTCCACCAAGTTTATTATTACCACTTGTAGATTTAACTTCAAATACACCATCACCTAATTCAAGGATAGATACATCGAATGTACCACCACCAAGGTCATATACTAATACTGTTTGAGTTTCATCTTGTTTATCAAGACCATATGCAAGTGCTGCAGCAGTTGGTTCGTTGATAATTCTTTCTACTTCTAAACCAGCAATTTTACCTGCATTCTTTGTTGCTTGACGTTGTGAGTCATTAAAGTATGCTGGAACTGTAATAACTGCTTTTGTAACAGTTTCCCCTAAATAAGCTTCTGCAGTTTTCTTTAAATCTCCTAAAATCATAGCACTAACTTCTTCTGGTGTATACTCTTTACCATTTGCTTTAACTTTCTTGTTAGTACCCATTAATCTTTTAATTGAAGAAATTGTATCAGGATTTACTACTGATTGTCTTTTAGCAATTCCACCTACGTTAATTTCTCCATCTTTAAATGCTACTACTGATGGAGTAGTTCTTTCACCATCTGCATTAACGATTACTTTTGCTTCTCCACCTTCATATACAGCAACACAACTATTTGTTGTACCTAAATCTATACCTATTGTTTTACTCATTATAATCACCCTTTCAAATAACTACTATTCACTAACTTTTACCATAGCAGCTCTAATAACTTTATCTTTTAATAA
Source organism: uncultured Erysipelotrichaceae bacterium (assembly GCA_902795975.1). The sequence continues at coordinate 26,579 of CADBNE010000003.1, read as the reverse complement.
ATATCCTTTTTGTAATACTTCTATTACCATTCCAGATTCTACACCATCACGTTTTTCTAACATAATAGCATTATGATATACTGGATCAAATTTTTTATTACATCCATCTATTGGTTTAACATCATATTTTTCTAATACATTAACTAAATGTGTATAAATCATTTTAAATCCAGTTAAATAATTTTTTTCTACATCAGTTAATTTTGATTCATCTGTAGCTACAGCTCTTTCAAAATTATCTAAGATAGGAAGTATTTCCTTAATTAAATCTTCATTACAGAATTTTAGCATTCTATTAACTTCTTCTTCTTTACGTTTTCTAAAGTTAACCATATCTGCTTCTTTACGAATTAGTTTATCCTCTAACTCACTTATTTTATTTAGAGCTTCATTCATTTTATCTTTAGCTCTATTATCTATTTCTTCATCAACACTACGTTGCTCACCATTTTCTGGTATATCTTCTACTTTCATTTCTTCTTCTACATTAGAAGTATTATCAGAAGTTTCTGTTACTTCTTCTTTTACTTTTACTTCTTCATTCACTTTAGCTTCCATAATCCTCCTATTTATTTATATTTTCATTTATATAATTTAATAATGTGATAGCTCTATCATAATCCATACGTTTTGGTCCTATAAGTGCTATAGTACCTTCTTCACCATCTACTACATATTTACTTTTTATAATGGTTACATCATCATCAAAATTATTTTCACTACCTATATATATATTTACACCACTATCTTCTTCTTGTATTGAATTAACTAATTCTTTATCTTCAAACTTACTAATTATTTCTTTTATTTTATCTGCATCACTAAATTCTGGTTGTTTTAACATATTTATTCTACCAGACATATTAACATGGTTAACATTACTAGCAAAATCTGAGAAAGCATTATAGAAAGCATTATATAATATTTCATGTTGTTGTACATAATTAGAAATAATTGGTTTAACATTAAATTCTAGAAATGAACCAACTTCATCTATTGGTGTACCTACTATTAATTTATTAATCAACTCAATAGTCTTACTTATATCATTACTTGATACTTTACCATCTAAATATATATTTTTATGTTCTACATGCCCTTTATCAGTAACTACGATTGCTACTAAATTCTTTTCATCTATAGGTATAACTTCTACTTTATTAATTAAGTTATCCTTAGATGAATTACCTAATACTACAGCTGTATAATTTGTCATTTCTGCAACTATTTCCATACTTCTTGAAATAACATCACTTACAGTTAATGACTTATTATCCATTATACATTGTAATTTTAATACATCTTCTCCAGATAATTTTTTAGCTTCCATAATATTATCTACATAATATCTATATCCTTTTTCACTTGGAACTCTACCTGAAGAAATATGAGTCTTCTCCAAAAGTCCTAATTCTTCTAAAGTACTCATTTCTGCTCTTATAGTAGCTGAAGAACATCCCATAGCAGCACAAATAGATTTACTACCTACTGGAGTAGCTGTTTGAATATATTCTTCAATAATCATTTTTAATAATAAATTCTGTCTACTAGTTAACAAAATACCACCTCTTTGGCACTCTACTCTTTCTGGTGCTAATAACACTATATCACATTCTTTTAGCACTGTCAACAATTAATTGCTAAATAATATATATTCACTATTCTTCTCTATTATGACAACAAAAAAAGGATTATATTCATAATCCTTTAATTAAATCTAATTATATATTTTTTTGAAGAATCATTTAAACTATAAAAACTCATATAAGAATTTTCATTAATATTCATTTTAGTAAAATCCTTACTAAGAGTCATATTATTAACTTCAATACTCCATATAGAAGTAAGCATTTTAAATATACCAAAGTTATTACCCTTTAATAAATTTACTGATCCATCATTTTCCTTGTCTAATGTAACTAAATAATTAGCATCTACTTTAACATGATCATTAAATGGACTTATATTTAATGTAGAATCATCTAATACTAAACTTACATGTATAGAATATTCATAATCATATTCTTCTTCATCTTCAACTCTTTCAGCATTCAATTTATTTTCTAATTCTTTACATTTATTCTCCATATCAATTACTAATTTATCAACATCTTTAATATTTTTATTATTTGATAAATTAATTAAATAAAGATTTTCATAATTCATTTTATCTATTATAGTATCATCTACAGCTGTATTACTTAAATTTATAAAATTTACTTCATTTGTTAAATTGTAATCTTTAAAATTAATATTATTTTCAAGAGATAAAATATTAATACTTGCTATACCATTTAGATTTGAAATATCTGTTATATCATTATTTGATAAATCTAAAATTGAAATAAATTGTTTCTTAACTGATTTACTTAATTTTATTTCTTTTAAACCAACATTTGATAAAAATAATTCTTCTAAGTTATCTGTAATTAGTTTATCAAAATCGATATTACCTATTTGATTATCTGATAGATATAAAAATGATACATTAATATTTTTAAAATTATCTATATTTGTAATATTATTTTTCATTAAACTTAAAGTTGAAACATTTAAATCATTAAATAATGTTATATCACTTATATTACAATCATTTAAGAATAATTCTTTGTCTACAGTATAGATATATCCTCCAGGTTCTGAATCATTTTCATCGTCTAGTGAATCTTCATCTATATCTATATGGTCTTCATCATATTTCTTTATACTATTAAATATTCCTTCAAGAAGACTTGTTACACCATTTTTTAATTCTTCAGTATTATCATTATTTTCATCTTTATCTTTATTTTCTACTTTATCATTCTTTCCAAATATATCTATTACTTTATCTATATTAGTAATATTTTTATTTTCAGATAAATTAATAGATACTAATGATTTATAATTTGTTAATATACTTATATCTTTTATGTCATTATTAACAAGAGATATACTTCTTAATTTAGAATCATCTACATTAGCTAAAATATCTAAATTTGATAGATTATTATTGTCTAATTCTATAATATTTGCATTTACTTTAGATATAAATTTTAAATTTGGATTACTTGATAAATCTAATGATAATAATTCATTAGAACCAAATGCTATATCACCTATATTACAATTTTCTAAACTTAATATTGATAATCCATTTAAATTATTAAATACATTTTCATAATTAGTTAATTTATTATTATCTAGTAATAAAGTATTTAATTCAAATAAATCTTTAATTGGAGTTATATCACTAATATTATTATTTTCTAAATATAAAGTTTCTAACTTTGTTAAAGAATTTAAAGGAGAAATATCTGTAATTTTATTATTACTTGCCTCTAAATTAGTTAATTCTTTTAATGTAGAAAGACTACTAATATCAGTTATATTATTGTTACCAATATCCAAATATTCTAAATTAGTAAAATATTTTAAAATATTTAAATCATTACTAGTTAAATTATAATTACTTAATTGAAGATAACTTATAGCTGCTAAATCATCATATGATACATATTCTTGATTATTTATAACTACTGTATATGAACTTAATTCTTTTTTAAATCCTTTATTTAAATTAGTAATATTTAAATATTTAGACATATCAGAAGTATCTAGTTTCTTAATACCAATCATATCACTATATAATTCAGTATCTTCATATGAAATATAATAATATTCTTTTTCATTACTCCATGAATTAGCAACTATAAATGCTCCATCAGATTCTGGATAATATACTTTACCTTTTTCATCTGTTTGTTTAAACATTCTTTTATCAAAGCTATCATCCCATCCTATTAAAGCCATAGCATGTGATCCTGAACGCCAATCACAATCATTACCTTTACAAAAGAATGTTTTATCTGAACCATTAACCAATTTTATATAATTATCATTTGGTTTTAAATTTCCTTTTATTTCATATGTTGCTGATGACTCTACATTTATTGTAAAATATACAGCACTATTAGTCATTATATGTTTTTTTACAGCTTCTCTATATTTAACTAAATCTTCTTTAGATACTTCCTTATCATTTGTATCAACTAATTTATTATCTACTGAATACAAAGTTGGGAATCTTACAACTTCATAATTATTAATAGTTACACGTGGTAATGCTAATAAATTTTTATATTCATCTTCTGTAAAATCATGACTATAACCTTGTTTTACATTTTTACTTTCTATTAACCCACCTATTTTTTTTACAACTTTATTATATATGTCAAAGTTTCCTCCACCATGTAATATAAATCCAAAATGATATAAATTAGGTGATGCTAAATAATCCATAGCTATTTCACTAAAATTATATTGTTTATTATAATTAAGTTCTAAATATGTTTCAAATACTTTTGTTGTAGCAAAATTCCAACATAATCCATATGAACCTTGACTTTCAAAATTGATATTAATTTTATCTGCTAAATTATATTTTGTTGGAATAGTATTTATAGTTTTATCATCAATTTTATCAAGTTTATCAATATCTATTTTATCTTTTGATGGAATAACATCTACTTTAGCCTTTTCATCATCAGATAATTTTTCATAATCAATATAATCCTTGTTTAAATTAGAATTTGTTAACTCTTCTTTCTTTTTTTCTTTTTTATCTTCAATTATTGTATCAGTAGTAACACTAGATTTATTAGAATCACTATTAGTATTACTATTAATACCAATTAGACTTTTTTGTTTATTATTTAAATCATTTAAATTACTTGTTATATTACTTGGTTTATTCTTTTTAGGATTAGTTTTCTTATCTACATAATTATTAACTAATACATATTCTAATCCTAACAAAGATATAGCGACCAATAATACTGTAAAAAATATTTTATGTTCTAACATAAATGTTTTTATCTTTTTCATTCTACTCCTCCTATTATTCTAATTATAACATCAATATAAAAAAAAAGATATACTTAATCACAAGTATATCCTGCATCTGTATATTGAGTATATAGTCCTACTCTATCTTCATCTAATAGAAATTTTTCAATAGTTTCTTTATTCATTTTACTATTATCCATAATAACAGTAAATAAATATTTATTATCTTCATATTTAGTAGTTACTTCAATACCATCTATATCTTCATACTCTTTAATTATCTCTTTTATTTCATCTTTATAACTATCTTTTACTTTATCACTAGAATTATCAAATTCTATACTTTCAACGTTTTTAGCACCTTTTAAGATACCATTATCATTAAAATTATATTCATAATAACTAGTATATAGTGTATTCTCAGTAGTATTTTTTAATTTATATGCACATACTAAATCTCCCTTAGATGAAACATTTTTTTCTTCTTTTTCTACTTTTGTTTCTTTCTTACAACCAGATAATATAAATACACATAATAATATATAAATTATTTTTTTCATAATATCACCTAATTACATTATACAAAAAAATTGGAGAAACTCCAATTTTATTTACAACTAAATCCTCTACCTTCTAAGTATTCTTTAACTTTAGCTTTCTTATTATCATCTTTTTTTACAGAATCTTTATCTACTTTTTCTTCATTAACTAATTCAACTTTTTCACCATTTACTTTTACTTTATATCCATCAGTTTCTTTATATTTTTTTGCAAAAGCTTCTGCTGAATCTTTACTTGTAAAGCTTGCTGTCATAGTTGTTTTAGTTTTTGTAGCATAATCTCCTTTAAAAGTAATAACTGTTTCAGTTTTTAATTCTGCTGTACTAAATGATTGAGTATTAGTACAAGTTAATTTTGTAGTTTTTGAACATCCTGTTACAAAGATTAAAGCTATAGCTGATACTATTAAACTTGCTTTTTTCATATTTATGCACCATCCCATATTCATTATATCATAAATTTTAATTTTATTATAAATTTTTAATTACTTACATTTATAATTTTTACTTTCAAGATAATTTTTAATAGAATCTTTCTTATTTTCTTCAGTTTTAATATTTTCTTTATCTATTTTTTTAGAGTAATCAATAGTAACTTTTGAGCCTTTTCTATTAATTTTATATCCAATCTCTGACTCAAAACTATCTATATATGTTTTAGCATCTTCTTCATCTTCAAAATTTAATACCTGATTAGTAATAAATTTTGTGGCATAACCATCTTCAAATTTAATTACTGACTTAGACTCTATCGAAACATTTACAGGATTTGTAATTTTTTCTTCTTGTGTACATGTTAATTTTTCTTTTTTTGCACAGCCTGTACTAACTAATATACAAATTAATATTAAATATATAATTCTTTTTTTCATTATTTACTCCATCTTATATAATTATTTTTCACAAGTATAACCTAATTGTTCATAATAAGATACTTTAGCATTTGTATCATATTGCATATTTGTTACATTCTTTTTTCCTTTAGCAATTATATTTTCTTCTGATTGTTCTAATTTAACGCTATCATCTTGTGCAATAATTTTTTCAATTTTATCATAATTTTTAGAAGCATCTTCTTTTGTTTTAAATTTATATACAGCATATAATTCTTCTGTTTCAACCATTTCTTTATTTGCAACTAATGTAACACGTATATAAGATCTCATATTTTCATCTTTATCATTTTTTAATGTACATTCTATTTTTTTCTTTTTACCACAACCACATAATAAACATAATAATAGTAAAACAACAATAAACTTCTTTTTCATAAACTTCCTCCTTGAAGCAAAGCTATTATAACATATTTATATTATTTTTCATAATTTAAAAATTTTTTATAAAAACCTTGACAAATTAACTTTTTTATATTAGTATATGAAGTACCAATTCGGAAAAACCGGATTGGAGCTAGTATCACACTAGCCAACCCCTTTTTATTCTTTTATGGAAGTTGCTCAGGGGGCAACTTCTTTTTTTGTTTAAAAAAAGTAATGACAATGTCATTACTTTTTATTTTAATAAATTATCTAATCCTTCATTACCTGATTTAATATTATTAGAACCAAGTATAATTGTTCTTAAAGAATAAATAAATTCAACTGTTTTCTCATCTGCTTTAAAATTCTCTTCTCCTACTTTTTTAGCATTAGGATATTTATACTTTTCTAAATAATCAATTACTTTATTTAATTCAGTTGATGATAATGTAGTTTCTAAAACTTCATCTTCTACTTTTTCACAAGTATTAGGAATTGAACATTCTTTTGTAATAACCATTTTTGTATTACCATTTTTTAAATCTATAAATCCTTTTATTGTATTACCTGGAATACCACCATCATAAAAATCAAATTCATATCTATCTTGTGATGCATTTTTTATTTTTTCTTCAGTATCACACTTTGGACAATTACAATTATTATCAGATATTTTATTTCCAAGACTAATACTTGCAAAAACTATAAATCCTACTCCAACTATTATAACAAACCAATATACGAACCCTTTTTTTGAACAACTACATTCACATTTACATTCCTTTTTATTTTCATCCATAACTAAACCTCTCCTTATTCTATATAAATAATATCACAAAATATATAAAAAAAAAGAAAAAGATATTACATCTCTAATAATGATAGAGATACTTTTTCTTTTTCTTTATTGATATCTATTACATAACAATCTACTATATCACCAACACTTAATATATCAGATGGATGTTTTAAATATTGATTAGATATTTTTGATATATGAACTAAACCATCATTATGAAGCCCTATATCTATAAATGCTCCAAAGTCTACTACATTACGAACTGTTCCTTGTAATTTCATACCTATAGTTAAATCATCTATATTAAGTACATCACTCTTAAGTAATGGTTGTGGCATTTCATCACGTGGGTCTCTATTAGGTTTCTTTAATGAATTAATAACATCTTCTAAAGTATAAATATCTGTACCTAGTTTATCTTTATATTCATTAATATCTATATTATTAAGTTTTTCTATTAATTCTTCACTACCTACTTTAGACAAATCACAATCTAATTCTTTTAATAATTTAAGTGTTAAATCATAACTTTCAGGGTGAATTGCTGTTTCATCTAATATATTACTTCCTTCAGTTATTCTTAAAAATCCTATTGCTTGTTCATAAGTTTTATCACTTAATATTTTTTCTTTCTTTATTTCTTCTCTAGAATTAATTCTACCATGAGTATCTCTATAACTAATTATTTTATCTATATTTCTTTTAGTTATACCTGATACATACTTAAGTAATGATGGAGATGCTGTATTAATATTAACCCCTACACTATTAACTGCTTTAGATACTACGAAATCTAAACTTTCAGATAATTTCTTACTACTTACATCATGTTGATATAATCCTACACCTATACCTTCTGGTGGAACTTTAACTAATTCTGCTAAAGGATCTTGTAATCTTCTACCAATACTTACTGCACTTCTTTTTTCAACAGCTAAATCAGGAAATTCTTGTATAGCTATATCTGATGCACTATATATTGATGCTCCTGCTTCAGATACAATTACATATTTACAGTTTAATTTATAATCTCTAATCATATCAGCACAGAATTTTTCAGATTCTCTTGATGCAGTACCATTACCTATAGCAATTATATCTACTTTATATTTTGCTATTAACAATACTATTTGTTCTTTACATTCTTTTAATTTTTTATCATCTACATTATTTAAAAATGGTTTTATAACTGTAGAATCTAAATACTTACCTGTCTTATCTATAACAGCTATCTTACATCCATTAACATATCCTGGGTCAAATGCTAAAACTACTTTTTCTTTCATTGGTGGAGTAAGTAATAAACTTTCTAAATTTTTACCAAAATTATCTATAGCAGCTACTTCTCCTTTTTCAGTTAAATCACTTCTTATTTCTCTTTCTACTGATGGTAATATTAATCTCTTTAAACTATCTTCTATTGCTTCTTCTATATATTGTGCACAAAAACTTTCTTTATTTTTTATATTTTTTTCTTTTAAGAAATTAACAATAGTATCTTTATCTATATCTATTTTAACAGATAATACATCTTCTTTTTCTCCTCTATTAACTGCTAAAATTCTATGTGGTTTAATTTTAGATACTGCTTCACTATATTCATAGTACATTTCATATACTTTACCTTCATCTGTAGCATTTTTCTTTAAACTAGATACTAATATTCCATTTCTATACATATTACTTCTTATATATTTTCTATAATATGCATTATCACTTATCCATTCAGCTATTATGTATTTAGCACCCTCTATAGCTTCTTCTTCTGTTTTTACATTATCAGTAATAAATTTTTTAGCCATATCACTTATACTACCTTTTGTAGGACATGACATAATCATTTTAGCAAGTGGTTCTAAACCATTCTTAATAGCTTCTGTAGCTTTAGTTTTTTTCTTTTCTTTATATGGTCTATATAAATCTTCTACTTCTACTAATTTTTCACAAGACATAATTTTTTCTTGTAATTCATCTGTCATTAAACCTTTTTCATCTATAAGCCTTATAACATCTTCCTTACGTTTTAATAGATTAACTTGGTAATCATATACTTCACCAATAGCTTTAATTACTTCTTCATCTAAATTACCAGTGGCTTCTTTTCTATAACGTGCGATAAAAGGAATAGTATTTCCTTCTTCTAATAATTTTAAAGTAGTCTCAACTTGAGATTCTTTTATATTTAAACTTTTACTAATTTCTGCAATAATTTTTGTATTCATAAGTCCTCTATTCTATTTCTTGTTTATCTAAGTTTTCACTTAATTCACTAGCATATATTAATCCTTCTTGTACATACACAATTTTACCTTTTTTACATACTATCATAGTTGGTGTAATCATAGTTGGTTCTTTATACTTTTGAATATTTGTTATATCAGTTATAATTTCTGATACTTCTTTCTCATTTAATTTATCTAAATCTAATTCATATACATTACTTTTTCTTTTATTAAAACTATTTAATACTTCATCTTTAAATGTATTAGATATCTTATCATCAGATTTCATAATTATAATAGCAAATGTTTCATCTTCATACATTTCAGATCTCAATTCTTGGTATTTTTTAAAATCAATTACTTCTGTTTTTTTAGTAATTAAATTTAAGTCATTACTATTTGAATTACTTTCTACATTAGAATTACTATTATTCTTATTATCTTTTAATTTCTTATTAACAAATGAATCAATAGATATAAATATTGCTAAACTTGCTAATACAGCTACTAAAAATCCTATTATCATTTTCTTCTTATTCATGTAATCACCTTTACTTATTATACTTTATTTTTAGTAAAAAAAGAATAGTTATTAAACTATTCAAATTATTTATTTTCTTTAAGCTTTATTTTTTTAGCACTAACATCTAATATTTCAACTGTACATTCTTTATCAGTACAATAATTAATTTCTACTTTAAAATCATTAGGAAAATCATCTTTATATTCCATAAAAGAATCATCTTTTGCACTTTTATGTAATGGTGCTTTATTATATGTATATTCTTTGTATGAAATATTATTTAACCAATTTATACATTCTTCTTTAGTACAATTATTTATTTCATCAACTTTCCATATTTTTTCATTAAATGCTATATTAATTACTATCTTTCTTAAATTAATATTTGATTTAACATTAAAATCTGATAATTCTATATATCTAGTTTTATCATTCATTACTAATATACCATCTTCAAATGAAAAATTATTACTTTCACCTTTAAATTCATATATTAAATCTTTTCCATTATAAAAATTTTTTCTATTAGTAATATATGAAACAGTAAATATAAGTAAAAATATTAGAATAGTTATAACACTAAATTCTATTATATCTAAACGTTTTTTTGATATTAATTCATCTACTAATTCTTTTTCATCTATTAAATTACTTACAGGAATATTATATAAATGTGCTAATTTCTTTATACTATTTATACTAGGCTTCTTATTACCTTTTTCCCATTCTTCTAATTTATTAGTTTTAATTTTAAGCTTTTTTGAGACTTCTTCAATACTAAGTTTATTCTTATTACGGAATTTAACTAAATTATTAGCCAACTCTTCACCTTTCATAATCCACCTCAAGCGTTATTATATCATATTATTTATTATTAGATAATAAATAACTATTATCAATTAATTTAATTATTTCATCTTCAGTTATTCTATTATCTAAAGGTATAGATATCCAACTCTTTTTATTCATATGATATCCACCATATATATTTTTATTATCTATAATATTATTAATTTTATCTTTTTGATACATTAAGTTAATTACATCTACTTTAGTATCATCATCTATATTTAATTTATTTAATGGAATATTCATTATTAAACCATACCATTTATTATTTTTTTTATTTCTTAATACTGCATTATTATATTCTTCCCATAAAAATTCTAAATCAGTATTATATTTATTTTTTACATAATTAATAATATATTTAGATTGTTTACTTTTAAATACATTTAATGTAGTACATTTATTTATTACATCATTTATTATGCCTTCATATTCTTTTTTTACATTAGATGCAAATGAACCTAGTTCTTTCTTTACATCAACAATTATATATTCTTCACCATTTATTAAGTCTAAAACATATGATAATTTTTTATCTTCTAATATTTCTATTATTACTTCAAATTTATTATCACATATCTTTCTTCTTAAACAATAATCATTATCAGTTTGTACAAATCCATATTCAACTAATTTATCATAATTAATTACTCTATTTTCAAAATTTAGATTTCTCATATTATATTTTCTTTTTTAAATTTTTTTGATTTACAAAATGAATAACTGTTTTAAAATAATTTTTAGAATATCTTGAGTAATTATTTTGTTTTTCTATTATTGATACATTTGATGATTTTGTTAACAATAAATGTGATATAACAGATGCATATTTAGGATAAAAATAATTATGACCTAAAATTTCTATTTCTTTATTTATTGAATAAATCGAAATATCATCATCTTTTACTTCATTCATACATATTTTAGTATATCCACCAAATATTGGTTCATTATTATTTACATAATACCAATTACCATAATAATTATTATCTTGCATATCATGTTCTAATTTAAAATCAATTATTTTGTTATCATCAGTTAACAAAGTAAATTCTAATCTATCTTTGTCTAATCCTGTTATACCCAATATATATGCTTGTTTATTATCAAAAACTACTGGTCCTTCTATATTATAATTTATTTTATTTGTTGATAAATTAGCCATAGATAAGCTATTCCATTTAAATGTTTTATCACCTTTTTGGCATTCACAATGTAATTCTACTATACTACATAAATTTTCCATAAACCCTCCTAAAAAACTTCTATTTTCTTTTTTGTTCCCATATTTTTCTTACAAATTTTAATGATAATGTTGAAAGAGTAAAACCAATCACTGGTACTAATGAACTTAAAAATATATTATCGTATTCTCTTATTAAATAAGAATAAATAATAACTATTATATAAGTTAGTATCATAATACATATTTTTCTTGTCCAACATGTTTCCCATGCCTTATCTAATTCTACTCTTTTATTTCTTTCTTCAATTTTTTGTATTCTCTCATCCATATTATCTAACCCTTTCTTCAACCTTGTCTTCGCAATATTCATTTTTAAATTGTTTTAATGTCTTCTTCATTATATCAAAGCCTTTGTATCTCATATTTTTCATTACAAAATTGTCAAAAGGAAAATTTCCTTTTGAAGTTGCAACATGATCTTGTCCAAAATCTTGAATAACATATTCCATTTCAAATGCTTTAAAATCTTTTCCTTCAGCATGAGATAAAAATTCATTTGTAGCATCTTGTAAACTACCACCATTTTGAATTATCCAATTTTCTATTCCTACTCCTCCAAGACCACCTAGTGCTCTATCTCCACCATTTATTATTCCTCTAGCTGGCTTATAAGCGCCACTTGTTTTCAACATATTTTTAGCATACATTATATTAGCAAGTACTAATCTATATTTTTGTTCATCTAATTGCTTCATAGAATCTAATCGTTCACTTAATGCATCTTCTGTTGATAAATATTTTTTCTTCTGTGGAGTAAGTGAAAAATCTAAATCTATTGGCTTTTCTAATCCTGGTATTACTACATCAGTTAATCTTACTTTATAAGCTGCAGTTTCAGTAATATGTCCACCAGCATTAAATTTATTTTCTAAAGTATTTTTCAAAGTCCATACTTTATCTGCATCAATTCTTACTGTAAAATCAAAATCCCATTTATCTCCTTCTTTAGAAGGAATATTAGTATATCTAGCTGTTGAACCTGCTTCTACTAATTCAACATCTCCACCACTATTACATCCTATTGTAACACTTAATCCTGTTGATTCAATTATTTTAGTAATTTCTTCAATAACTGGTTTTCTTTTTTCATTTACTTGCTCTATATTCTTATTTATTTGATTTAAATATAAATCTAATCCTTCAAAATATAAATTATCTGAAAATATATAATCACCCATACCATATGTTTTTATTCCACTCATTTTTTTTCTATATTCCAAAAATTCTTCTTTTGTAAATAATAAATTTTTACTATCTTTATCAAATAAAGGAATATATCTTCCTGATATAGCCATTAATACTTTTAATCTATCTATAAAACTCGGAATAGTAATTTCAGGTACTTTTCTATATATTGGCACACCTTTACTATTTAGTATAAAGCAATTATCTTCTTCTGAATAAAATAATGAATATGTTGGCTCTATTTTTTCTTCTATTTTTTCACCATTTAAGATTTTAGAAAAATCTCTTAAATCATTAAAACCTATCATAACATCACCTATCCTAATTCATTATATCATATTAATCAGTAATATCCATATCTATCATTACATTATAAGTATACTCTGGATATAATTCTTTTATCTTATCTATTATTGAATGTTTAATTTCTTTTTTATTTTCTGCTTCAAAAGATATTATTAAATCAAAATATATAGTAGATGTTTTTTTATCTACATAAAATCCATGTATTTGTAATGCATGTTTATATTGTTTTGATATATTTATTAAATCATTTTTTATATTGTCATATTCACCATCTTTATTAGCAGCATATATACCTACAATCATATTAATACCAAATTCTTTATATATATAATATGTAATCTGTCTTGTTTTAATATGAATTTCATCAGCAGTCATATCACTTCTTACTTGTATATGTACACTTGCTACTAAATTAGATGGTCCATAATTATGTATATTTAAATCAGATACACCTAATACATAATCAAATTCCATTAATCTCTTTTTTACTTGTTTTGCTAAAGAACTATCAACTCTAACTCCTAATATAGAATTAACTGAATCTTTTAAAATACTAAATGAATTTTTTAAAATAAATAATGAAATAATTATACCTATATATCCTTCTAATCCTATATGCCATACATAATTTATTATAGCTGCTATTAAAGTAGATAAAGATAATATTACATCCATATGTGCATCAATTCCTGATGCTATTAAACTACCTGAATTAACTTTATATCCCATTTTCTTTACATATGATCCTAAAAAATGTTTTGTAAATATAGCTACCACAATAATCATCATGGATAATAAACTATAATCAGCTTTTAATGGATTAATTATTTTTTCTATAGATTCATTTAATGCCATTACACCTGCAAGTAATATTATTACTGCTATTACAACTGATGAGAAATACTCAATTCTCCCATGACCATAAGGGTGTTCCTTATCTGGAGCTTTTTTAGCTAGTTTTGTACCTATTATTGTTACTGCTGACGATAATACGTCACTTAAGTTATTAACTCCATCTAATATAATAGCAATTGAATTTACTATTAAACCAATTGATAACTTAAAGATTACAAGTACTATATTAGTAATAATACCAATTATACTTGTTTTTATAATTACTTTATTTCTATCCATATTTACACTCTCCTATTTTATTTACACTTTATCCTATTTTATTCTTTACATTTATATATATAAACATAATATATTTTCAATCCATTGTAATTATGTACTAAAAAACAAGTAGAACTTATCTACTCAGTATTTTCTCCCTTATCTTTAGTATTATATCTTCTAATTTAATAGTACATTTTTATTTAGTTAAAGTCAATAAAAAAATAGTACACATTGTACTATTCTTCAAAATATAAATATTTTACACCTAATGATTTATATACAGTAGATGCTCTTGGTGTATTAAATATACGTGTTATTGCTAAATTATATATTTCATCTACCATAAATATACTAAATATTACAACACATGTAACATAGAATGTTTTTTTATTTACTTTACTTGCTATATAATATATTGAAGGTATTATTCCATATACTAATAATAAACTTGATAAACCAAAGAATAATACACTTCTTAAACATACATAACCATTTATGTTACCAAAATTAAGTATTTCTTTATTATAATCCCAGCATCTAGTTGTATTGCCTAATACATCATATATTAAATATCCAGCAAGATATTCTAATATACCTGTAACTAACATACTTAATACAAATAATAATAAAGGTTTTCTTCTCATCTTTCTAGTAAATAGCATTACTAATAAAGCTCCATGAGCATATATATTAATCCATGGTAAGAAATTACCACCTCTATAATAAAACTCTTTCATTCCACTATTAAAATAATAAAATATAAACTCATATATAAAACCAAATATACCAGATAAAACAGCTATAATACATACTATAGCAATCATAGTTTTCTTATCAAATTTAACATCACCATTTAAATATCTTTCATAAAAATCTTTCATATAGTTCCCTCGCTATTATAATTATAGCACAAAAAAAAACTACATATGTAGTTTTTAATTAACATTAACTAAGTTAATACATTTTATCTCTTTATTATCTTTTAAAGTTAATACTTCATCAGCTATTTCTTTACTATTTATTTCATATGTAAATTCTACTATTTCATCTTTTATAGACTCTGTTTTAAGTATACATTTCTTTTTATTTTTCATTTGTTCTGATACACTATCAGCATACCCTTTATTAGCTTTAATAACTAATATATATTTATCATTTGGTTTAAATACTAATATAAAGCTTAAACTATATAATACGCTTAATAGAATAGTTGCTAAAACAGTTACTAAATATAATCCAGCACCTGACATAATACCTATTGTAATTGCCCAAAACATAAATATAGTATCAATTGGGTCTTTTACTGCTGTTCTAAAACGAACAATAGATAATGCACCAACCATACCTAATGAAAGTGCTAAATTAGAAGTAATTGTTCGAATTACTAATGTAGTTACCATTGATAATAATATTAATGATAATATAAAAGATTTAGAAAATGCTACTCCTGTATAATTTTTCTTATATGTAAATGCTACTATTAATATACTAATAATTGCTACTAATAATGATAGTAATAAATCTGTTGTGGAAATTGTTCCTGAAAATTGTTCTATTACACCTTTTTTAATTAAATCCATAAAATTCATATTATACCTCCTTTTGTTCTCTACATAATGCAAATTTTGATACTGCTAATCTTGTACTAGGTATTTCCATTATAACATGTGCTATATGTGATGCTATATATTTATTGAATTTTACTTCTAGTACTACTTCATCATTTTCAAATACATTTGTAGTATGAATATTTTTATCAAAAATATCATAATTATATCTACCTGATTTAATTTCTTCATCAAATGTTACTCTTATCTCTTCTATTGGATAAGTATATGCTAATCTTTTATAATCAACAATAACTGATGGTTTAATTTGATTAGTTCTATGTTTCATAACAAATTCTTCTAATAACTGATTACCATTTGTATTAACTAAATCAAAATCACCATTTATAAAATTTATAGTATCCTCTTTAGTTATTTTTGTTTGAACTTTATTTGTTAAATCTCTATCTTTTTCTTTTCTTTCTAATCTAATAAATGAATCATCTAAATTATATATTCTTATTCTATACTTTTCTCTTTTTTCTAATCCATCTATTTTTTCATAATATGCACTATCATATATATCATCAAAATATAAACTTCTAATAAAGTAAGTGTTATCTTCACTTTTAGAATTAGTATCTACATCCATTAATAGTGATAATCTATACTTTAGTATTTCTGCTTCTTGTCTACTTAAAATAAATTTAAGTTCATGTCTATATCTCTTACTCAAAGTATTCTTTCATCTCCTTATCACTTAATCCAAAATAATTTTTTATACTTGATAACATATATTTTCTTCTTTTTTCTAAATAATTTTTTAAATCTCTTAATTCTACTTGCCATTCACCATATGTATGATTCCATCTTTTTTGATTTTCTCTCATCTCTGGTTCAATTAATTTAACTAAATAATCATATTCTTTATTTATATTTTCTTCACTCCATACATTTTTCATATTATATGAAGCTCTTTCTAGGAATCTTTTCTTAAACTTATTATTTTTAAATAAACCTATAATAATAGTATTATTATAATGTGTTAATCCTAATCCTTCTGAATCTAATAACCATCTTAAATAGTTTTTATCAAAATTATAAAAAGCATAATCAAAATCATAAAATACCATTTTTAATTTACCATTATCTAATGCTTTATTATTAAAGTATCTCATATTAACTATATCATTATTAGTAGTATATATTTCTCCTATAAGGAAATCTATATAATTATCTATATCTAATTTAGATGATACATATTCATATGCTTCATTACTTGTCATATCATGACTACTTATATAACTTCTTAAACTATCATAATCTCTACTAGAACCAGCACTTACTACATTATCTACTCTAACTATATTAGTACCACTCTCTGGTACATTATAATGATGACTAACAAATTCTTCGTCTACTTTTTCTCTTAAAAAGTAAACTCCTCTATAATCACCATTTATATATAATACTACTGCCTTATAGGCTTGTACATCAACAGTACCATATTTATCCATAATAGAAGTTGCTAATTCATCTCTTATCATTGAACCAACTGAATCTTGAGAACCACTTCTTACAACGACTGTATCATATTTAACAGCATCTCTATTTTCAAATACTTTATAATTTAGTGAACTTGGTCCATACTTTTTAGAAAATTTAAGTGCAAAACTTTTCTTAGGTATATAACGTGTTTGGCCACCAAATAATTTCATACCACAATCTATATTAAATGACTTATCTTTTTCATATAACTCAGCATGAGCTTGTACTGTAATATTTGATGACAAATTATTATTTAAAGTTCTAAAGTTTTCAGAAGGTAAACTTATAGACAATACAGGTAATGTATGTTTTTTTCCTACTATATATGTTCCTGTGATTATCTCACTTACTTTTCTTCCTTCTTGATATGCAACCATTTTAACAACAGTAGGTTCTTCTAAAATAAGAGGACTATTATATACTTTAGAACTCTTATTTGGATTAGATCCATCTAAAGTATAATATATAGTCCCCAGTCCATTCAAACTTAAACTTATTTTTTTTTCATCATATGCTCCTGGATTTTTATCAAATGTAGGTGCAAAACTTATTTCTAAAATACCACTATCATTCTTTTTATTTGGAGTAGGTTTTTCAAAATAATATAAACCACTATCCTTACCCCTACCATAGCTATATCCATTTGGCACATTAGTATAGTATATAGAATCAACTAATTCATTATCTTTATATAAATATATACTTTCAGTACCAGATAACTTAAAATTAGCATGTTTATATTCTTTATTACTATATTCTGTATTACCAGATAACATTATAACATAATATTCATTTTCATCTAATTCTATATCAGGTAATTTATATAATTTTTTATTTTCATCATTATTTGTTAATGAATAATCACTTAATTTTATTTTTTTATCACTATTATTATATAATTCTATCCAATCATAATATTGATTACCATTTTGAGCTAAATACTTAGTATTATTATTCATTACTTCATTTATAATTAAATCTTTTTTATTTTTTCTATATAATTCATTAAATTTTGATGCTCCATCATTATCATTATTAAATCCTGGACTTATATTAGTTGTTTCAATATATTTATCTTTAACTAAAATATAGGCATAACCATTAGGTAAATCTTTATATTCTACACTATCAACAATACTTTGCTTATGTGACAATAACAATTTACCATTTTTATTTTTCAAACTAAATTTTTCCATGCCATCTAATTTATTAGTGATTAGATATGATTCATCTGATTTTAATTTATCTTTTGGTAATTTCCATTTATATGGTAAATTTTCATCATCTGATAAATAGTATTCTTCTAAATTAATAGTTTCATTACTTTCATTTTTTATTTCTACATATTCTATTAATCTTCCATCTACTAAAACAATTCCTTTATTACTTGGTAATATTTCAGTTATTTTTACTAATTCATCATTTGTTGTACCTTTTAAATAATTTTGTCTACCCTCTTTATTATTACTAAAACCTGGTGTTATTTCATCAGTAGTAAACCATTTACCAGAGCTATCTCTAGCCATTACACTATTCTTTTCTATTTCAACTACTTTAACAGAATCTACAACTTTTCCATTAGGATTCTTTAAAGTAATAGTTTCTCCACCATTCTTACTCAAGGCAAAACTTGCATGTAATCCACTTTCTTTTTTGCCAGAAAGAAATACAACTAAATACTCATTACTTTTAATAGTTATATTAGGAAATTTCCATTTAACTCTTCCTGATACATCATCACTTAACCCATAATCTTTTAAATTAATCTCTTTTGATGTACCATTATATATTTCTAACCAATCATCTGTGTTACCATTTTCATCAATATATGCTCCACTATTAGATGACATTATTTCATTAATTACTAATGAATGATAACTTATATCTTCATCTTTCAATTCTTTCTTTTCTGTTTTAGATTTATTAGAATATATGTCAAAAACTATAAGGCAAGTTCCTAGTACTAATAAAATCAATATATATTTTATATTTGCTTTTAATACATCACTATCTACTATTTTTTTCATTTCTATACCTCTTTACTAATGATAACACATAATAAAAAATTCAACAATAATTATTGTTGAATTATGTAATATTTGCTATAATTAATATTATGATAATAAAGGTGATGAAATGAAAAAATTACATAAATTTTTTAATATATTAAGTATATCTTTGTTTATACTATTATTTGGAATATATCTATATAGATTTTTACATTTTAAAGGATTAGATAATGAAGATAAAAATTACTCTGATGTTCTCTCAGAAAGAATTATAGAAGAAGAAAAAAATTTCAAATTACTAAATCAAATTGAAATAAAAGATAATGTTTATTATTTTAAAAAGTCAACTAAAAACAATTATGTAAAATATAATGATATGATATGGAGAATTGTTAAAATTAATCAAGATAAAACTACAATGTTAATTCTAGATGAATATGTTACCATACTTCCATACAATTTTATTGAGACTTGGATAAACAATAAATATTCTAAATTAGTAAATATAGATAACTTAAATCTATTAGATGAAGAAACATATAAAGAATCTGGAAATAAAGATAGTTTTATAAACAATAAATCTGATTTTTGGATTAAAGATAATAAATATATAGATTCTAATGGAGAAATAAAAGAAAATGATGAATTAGAACATAAAGTAAGACCTATAGTAGTACTAGATAAAGATACAAAAATAATAGATGGAAATGGTAATATTGATAATCCATTTATAATTAATAAGTCTGATGAAATATCATATATAAAAGATATCAAAACAAGTAAATATATAAAATATAATAATACAATATGGAGAATAATTGATATAGAAGAAGATAAAGTTAAATTATTAAATGAAGATACTATTAAAGATGTAGAAGGAAATAAAATAAAACACACTTTTGCTTCTTATAGTAATGATATAAAGAATTATCAAAAAAATACTGTTATATCATATTTAAATAACTATTATTATAATAATCTAGAAAATAAAGAATTTTTAACAAGTGGTAAATTTTATATTGGAAAATTTTTAAATAATGATTATAATACTATATATGCTGATTTTATGGATTTGAAAGTTGGACTTCCTAATATTGATGATCCATATATATATGATTCAGTAAATACATTTTTATTAACTATTGATGGCTCTAATAATATTAATGCATATTCATTAGAGAACAATAAAATAAATGAAATGCTTATAACAAATAAAACATATATGAGACCAGTGATATATATGAAAAATAATATAGAGATAAAAGAAGGAAAAGGAACATATAGTGATCCATATATTTTAGGAGGAATAATTAATGAAGAAAAAAATTAATAAATTGACAATATTATGTTGTATATCAAATTTATTAATAATTACATTTTTAGTTATAACTTATGGACCATCTGATAAATTTAAAAAATGGTGGATTACTAACGCTATGGATAGTGGTCACCATAAGTGGTTGGCTAAAGTATTATATTCAGAAAATACTATAAAAGATATATTATCTGCTAATGTTGTAATTGAAGTAGAAGAAAATACAGATTCTGATGCTATTAATTTTGAACAACAAGAAATAACTGAATATTCATCTGAATATGAAAAACAAATATTAGATAGAAATCCTGAAGATGTATATAAATTAATAAGAATAAAACAAAATGGTTATAGTGGATATTTAGTAGCAATATATGATGCATCTAGAATTAAACTAGCTACTTCACCTAGTATAAATTATGGTGGTTCACAAATGTTAGATTTAGCTCAAAAAGAACAAGCTATTGTTGCTATTAATGCTAGTGGCTTTTCTAGAAGAAATGGTGCACTAATCCCTACAGGTACTGTTATAGAAAATGGAAAAATAAAATCTATAGGAAGTAGAAATAGACATGGTGGTGGATTAATAGGTTTTACAGATAAAAATGTATTAATGCTTACTACTGATAGTGCTGAAGTAGCAATAAAAAATGGAATGAAAGATGCTATGACATTTGGTCCATTCCTTATAGTTAATGGTATTCCATCTCAAATACGTGGTAATGGTGGATATGGTGTTGCTAATAGAACAGCAATAGCGCAAAGAAAAGATGGTATAGTATTATTCTTAGTTATAGATGGTAGAGGTGCTGATGGAAGTAATGGTATATCAATGAATGAAATGATTACCCTATTTCAAAATTATGGTGCATATAATGCTGCCAATTTAGATGGTGGTGGTTCTTCTACTTTAGTTATTGAAAATGAATTAATAAATAACCCTAGAGGTTATGGATATACTGGAGAAAGATATTTACCAAATGCTTGGATATTAAAATAAACTTGGTTTTTAACCAAGTTTATTTTTTTCATTATACTCTTTACACACTCTATCTAATTCAGCTATTATTTCATCTGCTACCTCAAAATTAGCAGGTTTAACTCCAGCAGCTAAGGCATGTCCCCCACCATTAAATGGTGCTAATACCTCATTTATAACAGGACCTCTAGAACGTATATTACCTCTTATAAATCCATTATTTTTATCTTCAGTAAAAAATGCCCATGCTATCATTTCATTTATATAACTAAAATTATTTATTAAATTACCTGATGTAGGTGCATCTACATCATATTCTTGTAATATATCATCAGTTATTTTTATATACCCTAATCCATTTTCAGTAATAGTTAAATTATTCATTATATAACCCTGAAACTTCATATCTTTTATTGGTCTTAAATATAATGGTGGATATAAACTAGTAAAATCTAAATTAGTATCTTTAATTAATTTAGATACTAAATCAAATGTTTTAGTAGTAGTATAACTATGTAAAAATCTTTCAGTATCAGATACTAATCCAACATATAGTTTTTCAGCAGCACTTTTACACATTTTTAATCTTGTATTATATGTTAATTCTATTACCATTTGTGATGCTGATGAAGCAGTAGAATCTATCCATTCTAAGTCACAATACTTCTCTATAAATGGATGATGGTCTATTTTAATACTATCTTTAAATTTAGATGGTATTACTCCATCAACTCTTTTTAAATCAGGAGTATCACATGCTATCAATAAAGAATCTTCATACATATAATCTTCAAATTTATCAGGTAATCCTAAATATCTAAATTTAGTAGCACTACTACCTACTACATATACATTTTTTTTAGGGAATGTATTAAGTATTATATCTTTAAGTCCAAATGTAGATCCTAATGCATCAGGATCTGGTCCGATGTGATGTACAATTACTATATTTTTTGCCTTTTTTATTTTTTTATATATTTGGCGATATATACGCATTATATCACCCTTTCTACATATTAATTTTATCATATATTATTAATTAATTCCACTTTCTATATTAGCATATACTGCTTTATGGTCAGTAATATCATCTATATCATATACTCCATAATCTATAATATTAAAACAATCTGATACAAATATATGGTCTATAGCGCTAGTTTGTCTATATTTAGATGCATTTGTCTTATTATCCACAGGTACTCTTTTAATACCTATATTAGATAAATCTTTAATAAAATCTTTAAATAAATCTTCTTCAATAGTTAAATTAAAATCTCCCATTAAAATTACTTTACCATCTTTTAAATAATGTTTAATTATATTTAATAAATATTCTAATTGTCTCTTTTGAACATCATAAATATAATAATCTAAATGAGTATTAATAACATATATATTTTCATTTTCTATATTTAATTTAACAGAAGTAAATATTCTTCTAGTAATACATTTCTTCTTCCATGCTTTCTTAAAATCATCAAATTTTCTTGGTATCCAAGGAAGTGACCTTGTACTTGTTTTAATACTAGGATATCTAGTTAATATTTTATTGGCTTGATTAAATGTTCTTATAATTGGAAATTTAGTACCTAATATTCCTCTACCATATTGATATCCACCATATATATTATAATTATTAATTGATTTTAAATTTCTAAATAATCTATTTGTAAAATTCATAGTTAATTCTTGAGTACCTACTATATCATAATTATTATTTATAATATGTTCTGCTAAAAGATATGAATTATTACTTTTACTATTTCTATTTTCTTCATTATTTTGACAGTTAATTGTTCCAATCTTTAATTTCATACTACACCTTCTTAAATATTATAGCATAAAAAAAGAGCTAAAGCTCTTATTTTGATAAATCGTATGTATCTCTTGCTATCATTACTTCTTCGTTAGTTGGGATTACATAACATGGTATTTTAGAATCTTTTGTAGATATTAATCCTTCTACACCATAAGTTTCCTCATTAGCTTTTTCATTTAAATGTATACCAATTACATCTAAACGTTTCATTATTTCTGCTCTTACTGGAATAGATTTTTCTCCCATACCTGCAGTAAATATAATAGCATCTACACCTTTCATTTCAAAGTAGTATTTAGCTATATAATCAACAACTCTATCAACGAACATATCACGAGCTAATATAGCACGTTTATCTCCTTCTTTACAAGCATCAACTATATCTCTTGCATCACTAAATTGTCCACTTATTCCTAAAAGACCACTTTCTTTATTCATTACTTTATCTATTTCATCTACCTCCATACCTTTTCTAATCATATAAGGTATTATAGTAGCATCTATATCTCCACAACGAGTTCCCATTATAAGTCCAGCATTAGGAGTTAAACCCATAGATGTATTAACACATTTACCATTTACTACAGCAGATATACTAGCTCCACTTCCTAAATGACATGTAATTAATCTAGTATCTTCCTTACCTAATATTTCATTGGCACGATTTGCAACATATTTATGAGATGTACCATGAGCACCAAATTTTCTTACATTATATTTTTCATTCCAATCATATGGTAATGCATATAAATATTTACTTTCATCCATTGTTTGATGGAATGCTGTATCAAATACAACTACTTGTTTAGCATTAGGGAAAACTTCTAATGCAGCTCTAATACCTACAAGTGCTGCTGGATTATGTAGAGGTGCTAAAGGTGCTAATTCCTCTATTTTATCTAATACATCATTATCTACTTCAACTGATTTATCAAAGTATGCACCACCTTGTACAATACGATGTCCTAATCCTTTAATATCTTCTAGTTTTTTTACAATATTATAGTTTTTTAATTCTTCTACAATTATTTCAAAAGCTTGTTTATGATTTTTTACTTCTGTAGTTTTTTCAATTTTTTCACCATTAATCTTTAATGTATAAAAACTTCCTATAATTCCTATTCTTTCAATATAACCTGATATTAATTCTTTTTCTTCTGGCATCTCATATGCAGTAAATTTCATAGAAGAACTACCAGCATTAATTGATAATATTTTCATAATGTTCCCTCTTTCTATTTTGTTAAACTATTTAATTTTTGTACTAATTTATTAAATTGTTCTTCATTTGGATTTAAACCTCCAACTTTAAATGATGTTCCATCATTATAGTATAAAATAATATAACTTGAAGAACCATCTAAAACAGTATTATCACTTATATCTTGTCTAATAGATTTAAACTTCTTAGTAAATGCTATAGAAATAATACTATTAAATTCTTTTTTAGATAATGTCTTACTACCTTGTTCTCCAGATATTTTCTTACCCCATACTAATCTTTTATCAGCATATAAAGTAATATATCTATAATCTTCAAAGTCTTGTATTGTACCTTCATTGGGTTTAATATAATACTCAAGTATTATCCCATCTTCATTATAATCTATTTTATCATTTATTTTCATATTTTTAGGTATTATTTTTTTATCTAAATCTTTAACAGCTTTATATATATTAAATCCTAAAAACAAAATTATTATTGAAACTAAAACAATTATAATTATTTTTTTCATCTAAACCTCATATTCAATAATTCTTAAATTTGGTATATCTATTTTAGTTAAATCTCCATCTTCAGGTATAGTACCTAATAGATAATGTATTACTCTTAATACAGCACTATGTGCTACTACTAATACATTTTTATCAGGATATCTCACTTTAATATCTTCAATAAATTCAGATACTCTTTTCATAAAGTCTTGTATTCTTTCTATATTTTGAACATTAGTATTAAGAATAACATCCCAACAATCTATTTGGTCTACTTCATCTATTTTAGCACCTTCATTCATACCCCAATCACGTTCTTTAATTCTATCATCTATATTAATAGGTAATTTACCATCTACTAATATTTTAGCTGTTTCTCTAGCACGTGATAATGGTGAAGAAATAACTACATCTATATCTAATGATTTAACTAATTCTTGTAATTCTTTTGCCTCTTTTATTCCCTTTTCAGTAAGTGGAATATCTGAAATACCTTGACATCTATGTTCTAAATTCCACTCTGTTTGACCATGTCTTACTACATATAATATCATATTATTTATCTTCTGGTTTCATAGTTGGGAATAAAATTACATCTCTAAGTGATGGTGTATCGTATGCTAACATAATTAATCTATCAATACCAACACCTAATCCTGATATTGGTGGCATACCTTGTTCCATAGCACTTAAATAATCTTCATCTAAATCCATAGTTTCATCATCACCTTGAGCTTTAGCTTCAAGTTGT
>CADBNE010000002.1 GCA_902795975.1 uncultured Erysipelotrichaceae bacterium | reverse complement strand
TTTCAAGTTTGACACAAATTGTATTGCTTCCTCGTTGAAAGCACTCATAATATAACAAATTATTAATACCAAGTCAACACCTTTTTTTAATTTTTTTTAACTTTTTTAAAAAAAGTGTAGTATGTCAACCTTCCTTAGTTTACAAGGTCTAATCGCAATAGATAGCTTGTCAACTTTATTAGGTTAACAGAGTTTAAAGGGTGTATAAAGTATAAAAAAAAGAAATAAAAATATTTCTTATTTTTTTTTGTTATGTTGTTTAATATTTATGTACTTTTCCAAGTACTTTTTATTCTTCTCTGCGTTGAATATTTTTGAACCATTCATATAGTCCCTAATTAGCTCATCTAATGCTGAATTAACTACTATATCTAATTCATCAGAATAATTCATTTTTTTTCTGTGATATTGATATTCTAGTTTATCTAATATCTTGTAATCTCCTTTTGGAAAAATTCTTAAATCCAAATCATAGTCTATATATTTAATTGTTCCTTCCTCTATTATATAAGGAGTAGCAATATTACAATAATAATATATACCATCTTTTTTCATTTGAGCAATTACATTAAACCATTTGTTTTTAAAAAAATACATTATAGCAGGTTCTTTTGTTCTCCACGTAGTTCCTTCAGACTCAGTTACCCTTGTCTTATTATTTCCAAATACTATATATTCATTTTTAATATCCAAAACAACAGCTTCATCCCATGCTCTGTGAATTTTACCATTATGCTTATAGCATTGAATTTGGTATTCATCACCTATCTTTATTCTATCCATTGTTTCTCACCTGCATACATTATAACACATATTTCTTATTTTACATAAAGAAAAAAAGCATTATTTAAAAATGAATGCTTTTTTACACTTATTTCATTATATATATGAATAAATTTGTTCTTCTTATATTATTTAGTTTTCGTAAGTTCTAATATTGCTCTTTGCAATTGATTATCATTTTCTTTTGTTGGCTTATCAAAATATTTATCAGAAAGTTCAATTTCAACATCAGGAACTATTCCTTCTGTATCATTAACCCATGTGCCTTTAGGACTTAACCATTTCTTTGTAGTAAATTTATACTGGTCACCATTTTCCATATTTATCATTTCTTGAACAGTACCCTTACCATAAGTTTTAGTACCTACAAGTTTTGCATTTAAATTATCTTTTAAACTTATTATAAATACTTCTGATGCTGAAGCAGTTGCACCATTACCTATAAATATAATTGGATAAGTTTTAGTTATATTTCCTTCTGAATAATATTTTGTCTTTTTTCCATTCTTCTCTAATTGATAAATAACTCTATCTTTATTTAAAAATAAACTAATGATTTTTGATACCTCTGATAAATGTCCACCAGTGTTACTTCTTAAATCAATTATTAATGAGTCAATATTATCATTTTCTAAATTTTCAAGTTCTCTTTTAAATTGTTCAGAACTATTAGCAGCAAATATGGACATTGAGATGTATCCTATTTTTTTATTACCTTTTTTTATTATTTCAGAATAAACAGATTCTAATTCAACATTTCCCTTTTTTAATTCTATTACTTGTTCCTTTGAATCTCTTTCAATTTTTATTTTAAAGACTTCTTTATTACCATTAACTACATAATTGCTAAAATCCTGAGTTGTCATATCTTTAGATAACTTGTCATCAATAGATAAAATAATATCTCCTATTTTCATTTTAGATTCAGCTGGTGAACCTTTCATAATATCAACAACATATATTTTACCTGTTTCTTCATCTTTATATATACTTATACCAAGACCTTCATATGAACCGTTCAAATTTAGATTAAATTGATTATATTTTTCACTATCCATATATGTCGAATAACTATCATCTATTCCTAAGTGTTCTAAAACGCTTTCAAGAGCAACTTTCATCATATCTTTATCATCTATTTTAGAACCATCATAATAGTTATCTTTTATATAATTATATTGCTTAATAAAATTAGCTATTGCCTCATCTTTTTCAGAATTATTATTTTGAGTAAAATTTTCTTCGCCCATGTATTTTACTTTAGCAACTGAAAATCCTGCAAAAGCACTAAATAAGCATGTTATAGTTATTATGATGATTGCCTCACTTATTTTTAATGTATTACTATTATTCATAAACTCACTATTCCTATTTCTTACTATTTGAACAAATATCTTGTGCAGCAACTATACCTGTAGCTGCTGCAGTAACTATATTACCAGCTTTACCAGCTCCATCTCCTACAAAATAAATATTGTAATCTTTCAACTTAAATTTATTATTAGTTTCAATCTCGTTACTAAAGAATTTAATTTCTGGCCCATATAATAATGTTTCATCATTAGCCACTCCTGGAATAATTTCATCAAGCTTTTCCAATCCCTCTAATATATTAGTTATAATACGATGTGGAAGTACTAAAGCCAAATCACCTGCAACGCAATCTTTTAAAGTAGGTTCAATAAATCCTTTTTTTATTCTATGCCATTCACTTCTTCTACCTGATTTTAAATCTTTTAATGTTTGAACTATTGGTTTTCCATCACCTAATACATTTGCTATACGCGCAATACTTTCACCATATAATCTAGTATTTGTAACCGGTTCAGTTAATGTAACTTTACTTATAAATGCAAAATTACTATTCATAGATTTCTTTTCTTTTAAAGCATGACCATTAACACAAATAAATCCATAATAATTTTCTTTTGCAACAAAACCACCAGGGTTAGTACAAAAAGTTCTTATTTCATCTCCATATGTATTGGTTTTAATAAATATAGTTGGATCATAAATTATATTTGTTAAATCTTCTAAAATTTCTTTTCTTACTTCAACTCTTACACCAATTTCAATACTTTGTGATAAATAAGGTATGCTATACTTATCAGCTAATTCTTGTACCCATTTAGCGCCTGTTCTTCCAGGAGCAATAATTAAATTCTTACATTTTACACTCTTTTCAACCCTTTTTTCTTTATATATAACTTCATGTTTATTTGCAGAAGTACTTTTTATATCTAAAACATCAGTACCTTCTTGTAACTCTACACCTTTTTCAATTAAATAATCGCATAAACCTTGAATATATTCTGGTAAATGATCACTACCCAAGTGTTTTTGTTTAATAAGAAGTAAGCGTGCACCTGTAAGAGCAACTTTCTTTTTTATTTCTTTTGCCTCATCCATGTTTGAAGGATAGACATCACTATCCATATTAAATTTATTAAATATTTCTTCAGTATAATCTATTAAACTATATGCTTCTTCTTGACCCATATATTTAAATAAATCTGATTTACCTAATTTTGGTATAAAATTAAGTTTACCATCTGAAAATGTTCCTGCACCACCATAACCGCTTAATATATTGCATGGATTACAATTTGCACATACAGATTTATTTTTATTCATAGGGCAGAATCTATTTTCTACTTTTTTACCTCTATCTAAAATTAAAACTTTAAGTTTCTTATTTTTTTCAATTAATTCATATGCAGCGAATAAGCCCGCAGGCCCTGCTCCTACTATAACTACGTCGTAAATCTTTTCCATATAAATCACCATTTTTATTATAACATATTTATGATATAATTTAATAGGTGATTTACTTGAAGAAATTTAATATGATTGATGAAAACTTTATTTGCGAACATTGTGGAAAAGATGTATCAAAATTAGAATATAGTGCTAGAGACCATTGTCCTTACTGTCTATATTCAAAGCATGTTGACATTAATCCTGGAGATAGAGCAAATAATTGTAAAGGTTTACTTAAACCAATAGATATAGAAAAATTTAAAGATACCTATAAAATTATATATAAATGTGAAAAATGTGGTGAAAATCATAAGAACATTATTGCAACTGATGACAATATGGATGAAATAATTAGAATTTCTAGTAACAAGTAAAAAAGAAAACAGAGTTTTCTTTTTTTTATAGAATATAATATTTATAATTACTTATTTTACATTAACAAAAAACTGACATTAGTCAGTTAAATAGTTTTCACCTTTGAATGGTTCACTTTTTAATAAATTTGGATAATCCTGTTGTCTCAATGCTTCAAATAAAACAAGAGCTACACAATTAGATAAATTAAGTGCTCTAATATTAGCATTTGTTGGAATACGTGCGCATCTATCTAGATTTTCTTTTAAAATTTCTTTTGGAATACCAGTACTTTCTTTACCAAATACCAAATAAATATTTTTAGATGTATCAGAGTAATCATACTCACTATGTGGTTTTTTGCCATATCTTGTAAAATAGAAAAATTCACCATCTTTATTTTTTTCTAAAAAATCATTCCAATTATAATATGCAATATAATCACAATTTTCTATATAATTAACACCACTACGTTTAATTGCACTGGTACTTAATGAAAAGCCTAATGGTCTTATTAAATGCAATTTAGCACCTGTTCCAGCACATGTTCTCATTATATTACCAGTGTTTTGTGGAATTTCAGGTTCATATAAAACTATATTAATCATCTTCTATTACCTTATTTCTAACAAAGAAACTTTCAATTTCTTTAGCTGTATAACCATCTTTACTAAATATTTCAGTTAATACACCGTTTTGATATGCAATAAATATCGGACTATTATTATTTAAATCATATTTTTTTACTATATCATCTGTTCTTTCAATATAAACTACATATTGTTGAATACTATTATCTAATATGATTTTTTTTGCATCCCTTTGCACATTTTTATTTTTCTTTTTACTATTGTTAATATAAAGTACACAAGTTGGATTTTCTTGTAAATAATTATCCAAATCATCATACTTAATTTCTGTTACAACCTCTTTAACAGCAGAAGTATATTGAATATTTCCATTTTTCTTTATATACATTCCTCTTAAAACTAAAGATAAAACTATTACTGCAATAGCGATAGACACTAAAACAATGTAATTTTTTACAGGTATCTCACGCATATTACCACCTCATATTCATTATACCATATACTTAACAAAAAAGAAATAAAAGTTCTAGACTAATATTCATCTGGATCTTTTATTTCTTCAATATTCACTATTGGAAGAACTATATTTTCTTCTTGAGCTAATTCTTTAAATTTTTCTCTAAACTTTTCTAATTCTTTTATTCTTGAATCAGGATATATACGCTTACTATTTTTTATAGCATTATATACATCAATCATTTCAACAGCAGACCTATTACTATATAACGCATTTGAAAATGCCGCTGTTAAGACTGAAAAAGAAATATCTGGATACATGGCGCCTAATCCATAAACACGTTTAAATTCACTTGTAGCATCAACAATAGATTCAATTAATAATTGAGTAATATACTCATTGTATTTAAACTTTATTCCTGTTTGATATTCTATTTTAGGTAAAGTCTTCATTAATACTTGTACTGTAGTTGGTTGATCTTGTTCTGCAACATCAACTCTATCAAATCTTCTTAAGAAAGCTCTATCTCTTACTACATATTGATTATATTCTAAATCTGTAGTAGCACCTATTAATTTAACAACACCTCTATCGATAGCAGGTTTTAATATATTTGCTAAATCCATTGGGCCACCATCTTTACTACCTATTAATGTATGAATTTCATCTATAAATAAAATAAGTTTTTCTTCTTTTTTCAATTCTTCCATTAATATTGTAATAACTAACTCTTCTCGCCCATTATAGGTAATCTTACCTAATAATGATGATGAATTAACTTTAATAACTCTATAACCCTTTAATCTATCTGGAACAGTATTATTAATAATACGATATGCTAAACCTTCAACAATAGATGTTTTACCTATACCTGCTTTACCAACTAAAAGTGCTGACTTTTCAGGAGTAAGTAAAATAATTGTCATCTTTTGTATTTCATCATCACGTGCTATAGCGGGGTTAGTAATATACTCTTTTGCTGTTAAATCTTCACCATACATTTTCAATATACTTAAATTTGTATAATCAATTCTTTCATTTTCGTTCATACTATCACCTAAATTGATTATATAATATGCGCTAAAAAAAAGAAAGTAAATTTACATAAACTTTCTATTTTCTGTAAACTAACACTTGATCTGGTGATAATAAAATATTATTATTTTGTTCTAATAATGTACTACTATCTAAGCCTAATCTCTTACATGTAGATTCAATAGAATCATCTTTATTAGTTACAACTATTTTTATATTTTTTTTAGGAACTAGTATTTCTTGTCCAGGATATATATAATTTTCTTTATCAAGTCCATTTAAATTTAATAAATCCATAAGGCTAATATTATTATTTTTTGAAATTGAATATAATGTATCGCCTTTTTCTATAACATATGTATCAAAATAATCATTCTTTTTATTATTTGGAACAATTATTAATTCATCAACTACTATATAATCCTTATCATTTATATCTTGTAGATTACTTACAGTTGTATTAAATTTATGTGCTATGCTTTCTAAACTATCACCAGCACTTACTTTATATATTTTATACATATTACACCTCATTTTATTATATGTAAAAGCATAAAATAATGTGAAAGGAATGATTATATGAAATTACCAAATATATATAAGGGAAATGTTACTTCTGATAATAATTTAAGAGTAGCATATGCAGATAAGGAAGAAAAAATAGATGCTAAAGATTTAATTAATAAAATATTTAAACAAAATAAATTATATAAACAAGATGTAGTAATTGAAACAAAAGATAAAACATATAATACAAAAATAATTGGGAAAACGAATGAACACATAATTACTATTAATAATGAAGTAATTAAAATTGATGATATTGTTAAAATTAAAACGAGTTGAACTCGTTTTTTATATACAATCTATATGAGTATCTGATAAACATCTAAGACAACATACACAATTTAAATTCATTGTAAAAAATGAATTTGTTGCACTATAAGTACTTCCTGCTTCTGTAGATGGAACTAATACTCTAAATGTTGCATTACATCCTTCTATTTTTTCAACACGAAATACAGAAGAACATTCACTATCTTCGCACCCAGTAGCATCTTTAGATGTTGGCATACTTAATTGTTGACCATTACATAAATATAGTTGTACAGGTCTTGTATTGCACACTAATGCGTTACCATTACAACCTAGAAATCCTCTATCACAAGTTTCTAAACATTCACCTGAATTACATGCGTTTTGTTGCAAAACATTTATAATAGCAAGTACCTCTGAAATTTGTGAACAATTATCATTATTATTACACATATCATTTCACCCCTTCTGTTATAAAATATGAATGTAAATATTTATTGTGTATAACAAATACCTAATGGCTAAATATATTGATTATTTAAATATTTTTTAGTACAATGATTATGAAGTGATTATTATGAAATATAATGGATGTATAGAAGAAAAAGAAAACTATGTACTACAAGAAAATAAAGATGGAAGTGTTATAACTGTAAGAGATTTGCAACAAGAAGTATTAGAAATAATGACAGAAGTACATAGAGTATGCGAAAAAAATAATATTAGATATGCACTTATAGCTGGTTCAGCTTTAGGAGCAGTTAATTATAAAGGTTTTATACCTTGGGATGATGATATAGATATATGTGTAATGAGAGAAGACTGGGAAAAATTTATTGATGCATTAAATAGAGATTTAGATAGTAAATTTTATTTTCAATGTTTTGAAAATGATAAAAAATTTAATGTTATAAATGGACCTACAATGAAAATAAGAAAAAAAGGCACATACATTGAAGAAGTAAATTTCTTATTAAAAAACAGATGTAAATCTGGTAATGGTATATTTGTAGATGCTATAATATATGATAATATTTCTGAAAGTAAGCTAAATGATGAAATTCATAGAAGTGTAATAAAAATACTAATGCCATTTTATGTATTAATTGATAATTTGCATATTCCACATGTATTATTTTCTAAATTTATTAGGTGGTATTCAGAAAGATATGCTAGAAAAAATGAAAATAGTAAACTTGTTTCTCAACCAATATCTGTACCATGGGAAAAATTTATGCATGAACCAGTATTTTTAAAAGAAGATGTATTTCCTTTTAAAAAATATGAATTTGAAGGTCATGAATTCTATTCTTATAACAATATAGAAAAAATTCTAAAAGAATGGTATGGCCCTAATTGTTTAAAAAAATGGGATGGAGAAAAATGGATTGAACCATATCCAAAAGAAAAAAGAAAACCAAAACACGCTGCTTATATAAATTTACATGGTGAAAAAAAAGAAAAATAAAGCGAGGTGAACACAATGAAACTAAATTTTAAAAAAGGAATTATTCTTGGTGGCTTATTAGTTTTTACAGCAATTGTTATAGCCATACTTGCATATAATAATATAGTACCAGAAAATGATTTAGGATTCCTTTTTGCAGGATTTGGAATTGTTGTAATTGGTATCGCTATATTAATACATATAAATTCTAAAAAAGAAAATAGTAATGATAAAAAAGACAATTAATTGTCTTTTTTTATATAAAACTTTGTATCATAGTTATAATACTTCCAATTAACAATCCTAATATAACACTATACGTTTTTGATTTATAATTATTTAAACAATAATCAATAAACTTAACTACAATAATTGTTCCAATTATAAAACCAATACTAAAAGGTAATAATATTCCAATATTAATTAAATATATATTTGAAAATAAATATAATAATTCATCATATAATCCAAATGACATAAATAAAGCTGTACCACTAATTCCAGGAATTATTGTTGTTAATGATTCTAAAAATCCAATAAAGAAATAATTATTAAATATATTTATATTTGGAATATTTAATAGAATTAAATAAATAATGCATGATAAAAGACTTAAAAAATAATTACTAGACTCTTTAATAACAGATGGAATACCAGTAGCAATTAATACTGTAAATAAAATCATGGTAACTAAATAAAATTTACTAAGTAAATAAGTAATAATATTACTTCCAAAAATTATTGCTAAAACAATACCTATACCTATTTTTGTCAAAAATATAATACTTTTTTTATTAAATAAATTATTTATTGAATAAATCATATCTTCATAAATATTTAATCTTATAGCAAGTATACTTCCACTAACCCCTGGTATTATTTTACCAAGTCCAACTATTAATCCTTTAATTATTAGTATCATACTTAATTATATGTAAAAAAAAGAAATCTATATCTAGATTTCTTTTTAATCTTCATCATTTTCAGATTTTTCTTCCTTTTTTTCATTATCCTTCTTATCGTCATCTTTATCTTCTTTTTTATCTTCAGTTTTTTCATTACTATTTGAGTTAGAATTACTAGATGTCCTAATTGTAACATTACTTGCTTGAATAAAGAATGATAACAAATAATTAGATACTTCAGATTGTCCTACATATTTAGATTTAATCTCCTTATTATCAATTAAAAGTAATGTTGTATCTTTAACTTTAATTTCAGATAATTTTTCTAATTTTTCATCTTTATCTAATAAATCCTTATTAGCTTCATCAGATAAATCAATATAATAGAAGTTTACTGGATAATTACTGTTTGCTAATGAATTAATATATGTATCATATGTATTATTTAAATCATCATCTTTTTTATCAAAAAATAAATAATATGATTCATCTTTAATTTTACTTATTTCAGAATATTTAATTGTATTTTCTTTTCTAACATTTATATTCTTATTAGAATTACTAGTACCATTTGTTTTCTTATTTTTAGTTAATGGTATAGTAACAAAATACATTCCTACAAGTGCTAAAAGCATCAATACTGCAGTAATTACTTTTGTTTTAACAGTAAAATCTTCTACTTTGTTTAACTCCTTTTTATCTTTTTTAGTGTTTTGTTCTATCAATCTTGCTTTTTTCATAATATCACCAAAATTATTATAGCATATATTACTTTACTTTGAACACTATTTTGTTACAGATGACTTACTTATAGATTTAGCTACCTTATATAATTCTTCTCCTGAAATATCGTTTGACATTACAGTATACTCTATATCATTACTTATCCAGTTAATAGAATATGGAGATAAAGAACCTACAGTATCCATTATCATATTTGGTTCTCCATTAGAAATATCCATATCTAATTCTTTACCTACAGTAATTGTTTCTTCCACAATAGTAAATGAACTATCTCCGCCAAACGAAAGAATTACTCTTTCTCCATCTTCTTTTTTTACTTTTTCTTCTCCTGTTAAATAAGTATTATTTGGTAAATACATAGGATATACTACATTCTTCATAGTATTAGATACATTCTTAGTTTTAGTATCTAAATTACTATCTAATTTAAAAATATCATCATCAATATTACTATTAGCTTTAATATTTGTAACATTAAACTCCATTACCATATTATCTTTATCATCAAAGACTTCTACTTTTTTTAAATTATTTTCTTTATCAAAATATATTTTTTGCTTTACCAATTCTGTATTGGTAGAATAATTTACCTTAGTAGTATAAACATACATATTATCTATAGTTTCAAATTTTTTATCTGAATCATCTTTAATATCGTTAACTAATCTTTCTAATATATATATTTGTGAATTATTATTTGGCCAATCACTTTGAAATTTAAAACTTTTATTCAATGATGGTGTTAAAACATATACTCCATCTTCATTCTTTAAAATTATTTGTTCATGATTATTTATTTTATTTATTAAACTTACTTTATATTTATTATCTTTTTTAAAACTAACATCTACTGAATATGTATATTTATCATCATTATTATACATATTTAGTTCACCTTGTATATTGTATGTTTCCATACTATTCATTTTCTTTTCAATATTATTTAGTATATCCTTATCTTTATTTTTACAACCAACTAATATAATACTAAATAATATAAATAATATTTTCTTCATATACTCACCCAATAAAGTATATTCAATAAAACAAAAAAATTTCTTATCCGAAATTTTTTTGCCACTTATATTTATTATTTTTTTCATCAACAATAGTTTCATTGTTTGATAATTTATATTTATAAACTACATTTATCTTATATTTTTCGCCTGTATCTTCTATAGTTTCTGTAAATTTGGCTGTAATTGTATTACCACTAATAGTGTATTTTCCATACATAGCACCTCCGCCTCCACAACCAGATCCTGGACACCACCAAGGTAACCAAGAAACGTTACCATTTTTTTGAAAATATAATCCTATCCATGTATCAGGCATTTTATATATATAATATCCTGATGTTTTTAACTTATATCCTTGAACTACAAGAGTAAAATTTTTTTCTGTTTTATTACCACTGCTATCTTGCGCTAAAAATTTAAGCTTATATTCACCCGCTTTAGAATAATCATATTTTCCACTAATAGTCACATTTATATCTTCTTTAGAATTATCTGTTACTTTAGCACTTTTTAACAAATCAATTTGTTTACCTATATCCGTAGTAATCTTATCGCTACATTCTATCTTAGGCGCTTGAGTGTCAACAATTTTTATTTTAAATGAATAATAATTTTCTTTTTCTTTCTTATCATAATACTTTAAAACAATTTCTTTTTCACCCAATTTTGAAGTATCTATCAAATCATCTCCATTAACGATTTTAATTTCATCATTATTTTCAATTAAACTTGATAATTTTACATTACTATATATTTCTACATTTAGATTTTCAATGGTGTTAATATTTACTTTTTCTTCTACTTCACCCATTGGAGTCTTATTTACTTTTTGACATCCACAAATAATAATTAAACTCAACATCATTAATAACTTCTTCATATACACCTCTACTCTTCTAATATTAATTATAATAAAAAAAAATACTTACGTAAAGTAAGTATTAATTTTTAGTTAATTTAATTTTAACTTTTTCTGGTGTTACAACAAATGTAGATAATCTAGCATTAGTTGTCTTAGCTTTAATAAGTACTGGCACTTCATATGTACCTGGGCCTAACTTAGAATATTCAGATAAGTCAACATAAGCTTGTACATCTGCAGCAGTTAATGATTTACAAATATTTTCAGCACATGTAGGTTTAACTAATACTTCTGAATCCTGACTACTTGCAGCACCAGCTGTATAACCACTTGGAGTAAATGGTGTATCTATTTTTAATGTTAAATAGTAATTTGGTGAACTTACAGCATTTGTAACGTTAACATTTAAGTCAACTCTATTAGTATCTAACTTCTTAACACCTGATGGTTTAGGTATTTCTATAGTTCCTGAATAATTACTATCTAAATTAGATGCATCTAATTCAATATTAATACCATTAGTTGCTAATGCATCAAGAGTTTCACTAGAACCATATGCTATTACTGTATCTTTACTGAATGAATAACTACTTATTGCTTTACCAAATGGCATATCATTTTTAACTACTAAATTTAATGGTACTTCTCTAGAAGAAGAACTAATTGTAACCTCAGCAGTTATTTTAGCAGAATGATTTATTTCTACATCTACTATATTTCCATTAGAATCATATGCTTTTAATACTATATCTTCTAATGTATGTTTACCTGGTTCAGTGGATTCTAACTTATCAACATCTATTAATGCTTCTACTGTAGCAACTGTTTCAAGTTTATAACTTGCACCACTAATAACAACTTGATCAATATTTAATGAGACGTTGTCTATATCTATTGTATTATCAAGATGATCTGAATTTATAACATTATATGATAATGTACGATTTTCAGATTCTTTTAAATAAGCTATTATAGTTGCTTGAGATGGATTAACACTAGATTCTATTGTCTTAGAATCAATATCATATGTTAAATCAACTTTATAAGTTCCTGGTTCTTTTATATCAGATAAATCTATTTTAACACTATGTTTTGATGCAGATTGTTTAGCTATATATAAATCAGCTTTACTACCTATTAAAGTAATATCAACTTTTTCAGGTACACCTTCTAATACAAAACGTTCTTCATTATATTGTACTTCTACTTTTTGATCTTTAAATACTTCAGCGCTACTATTATTAAATACTATTAATTTTTGGTCAACTAATATAAAAAGTGCTACTGAAAGTAATAATGATAAAAATAATAATGTTGTTTGTTTAGCTAATATTGCCTCAAATCTATGACTTGATTTATCGAATACTTTAGTAACCTTAAATACTATTCTAGTTATTGGTAATACAATATGTTTATCAAATGATTTAGCAAGTTTAGGTAAAAATCTATTTTTCTTCTTCATGAGTTTCACCCTCCTCTAAATCTTCATCATCATCTAT
Organism: uncultured Erysipelotrichaceae bacterium; assembly: GCA_902795975.1. The sequence goes on along the minus strand of CADBNE010000002.1, from coordinate 12,923 downwards.
TAATACATTTCTCTTTGGTTTTAATTCATTAAGAAGTAATATCTTTAATTCATCTGAAGATAAATTATAATGTAATTCTCCTCCTATAGCACATGATAATCTACCTGTTTCTTCTGATACTACTAATGAGATACAATCTGTTAATTCAGATATACCTAATGCTGCTCTATGTCTTGTACCTAATCTTTTACTAATTCTTGCATTATCACTAGTTGGAAAAACTGCTCTAGCACTAGTTATTTTATCTCCTTGAATAATTAATCCACCATCATGTAATGGATTATTTGGGAAGAATATAGTAACTAATAATTCACTAGATATATCTGCATATATCTTTTTAGATTTTTCTATATAATCATTTAAACTATTATCTCTTTCAATAACTATTAATGCTCCAGTACGTGTTTTTCTCATAGCATCCATAGCAGTTACTATTTCATATACTACTTTTTCTCTTTCATCTACTGTAAGTACTTTATGTCTTCCAAGTAATTGACTACGTCCTAATTGTTCCAAAACATTTCTTATTTCTGGTTGGAATATAACTATAAGTGCTAATATTCCCCATTCAATTACATAATTAAGTAAATAATCTATAGTTGGTAGTCCAAAGAATGAACTTATAAATTTTAATACTATAATAATTATGATACCTTTAAATAATAGTACCATTTTTACATTTTTTCTTAAGCTTTTTAATATATAATATAAAACTAGCCAAACAAGTAATATGTCAACTAATTTTCTAACTAATTCTAATATAGTAGCTATCGACATTAACTATCCCTACTTTCCGATTTTATTATAGCATACAACCTCTTAAATATCAATTGAGTAATTTGCTATTAATTATACACATTTTTACACATGCAGGTTAATATTTTAACAAATTTTATATCTAAATTCAATATGTTTTACTGTAAACAAAAATAGATACATTGTATCTATTTTTTGCTCTTATATTTGAATAAATATGATGGTCTATGTCCTCCACCATTCTTCATTTTATCTGTTTTCTCAACTTTATCGGCTATGATTCTTCTAAATGCTGGATCTAACAATTTCTTATTTAGTATAACTTCATATACTCTTTGTAATTCACCTAATGTAAAATATTCTGGCATCATATTAAATACTATATCAGTATACTCAACTTTATTCTTTAGTCTTTCTATACCAGCTAATATTACCAAAGGATTATCAAATGCTAAATACTTATTATCTTCAATTTTAAATGAATATCTATCAGTTGTTTTTTCTCTTAATACCTTTTTAATACTAAATTTAATAGTATCAGTACCATTATCTAAAACTATATCTACTATATTATCTTTTTCTTCATATAATACAATATCAAACCATGATGCATTACTACTTATATTATTAGTTAATCTTTGTTTATCAATCAATGCCATATATGATGTAGATATTATTCTCATTCTAGGGTCTCTATCAACACTACCATATGTATATAATTGTTCTAAATATATATCATCTATATTAGTTTCTCTTTTAAGTATTCTTTTTGGAGCATCATCTAGATTTTCATCTATATTTACAAATCCTCCAGGTAAACACCACTTATCTTTAAATGGATATGTATCCCTTTTAATTAGTAACACACTCATTTTCATTTTATCAGCTTTTCTATAATTAGATTCTTCCTCAGTAGATATACTAAATACTAATATATCAGTTGATACTGATAATAAATCATAATCACTTGGATTATAAGCTTTTAAAAATTCTTCTTCCGATTTATATTCTTTCATAACTTCACTCTCTTTAAGATAATAATTTATCTTGTATTTTTTGAGCATAATTATAATGACTAAATCTTAAGCACTTAATCTTATTATCACTTAATTTAGTACTTATTTTTTCAACATTATTATAATTATTAAACTCTCCATCTATTATTATACCATAATTATTTTTGTTATTTACAGGTGTAATTATTATTTCATTACCTTCAGGAATAATTACTGAATTTAATAATGATCTATAGGATTTTGAATTAATAGGTGCCATTGAAGTAATTTGTAATGTAGGTAATGTATTAAATACTATACTTCCTCCATAGCCTAAATTTTGAGCAGTTGAACCTAATGTAGTAGCAATTAATAATCCATCTCCTTTATATATTTCTAATAAATCATTATTTATACATACATTTAAATCAACTACTTTACCTAATATATCTTTTATTACTATTTCATTAAGTGATAAATATTTATCTATTTTACCATTACTATATATATTAGATTCTTGTATACTAACTTCTCCAGTCCTATACTTATTACTTATTAATTCATCTATAAACTCATCTAAATCATTCATAGTTACTTCTTGTAAAAAACCTAAATGTCCTGAATTAATTCCAACATAACTAATATTACTATTAAATTCATTTGACTTAACCATTCTAAGGAAAGAACCATCTCCTCCTACTGCTATAGCTAAATCATATCCTTTATCTACTATTGTAAATCCATTATTATTAAACTTATTAGCAATGATGAAACTATTCTTCTTTGATTCATCATTATTATTAACAAATAACTTAATTCTTTTTAACATACTTCTTAGGATTTAATAATTTAATAAATTCTTCTTTAATAAGTCCAATAACAAATTCTTTATTTAATTCTCTAGTTTCTTTATCAACAAAAGTATCAAATGTATAATAACTATCAAAATCTCTATCATATATAGATACAAATACTTGATTAGATATCCCATATGGATTACATGGATCTACCCTATTTAATTGTCCTGTAATACCTATACCATAGTCTGAATTAGCAAATATACTTATTGCTTTACTCATTTCCATAGCTACTTCACTACTATAAACAGTATACTGATCTATTGTTTCAGCACTAACTCCCAATTTTATTTTATATTCATTTGAATAAGTAACAGCACTAAACTTTAATACCTCACTAGAACCTGATATATCTGTAATATCACTTGCTAATCTTCCTCCAGTACAAGATTCCATAGTTGCTACTGTTTTATTTTGTTCTTTTAACTTTTCTATTATCTCTTTCATAAAACCCTCCATATACTTGATTTAAAATAGGTACCATATAATCTAATAAATATTTTTTTACTTTATCTATAAATTCATCAGGTACACCATAATATGCTTCTGCTAATGAACCTGCTATACATGCTATTGTATCACTATCACCACCTATTGATAAAGATTTTCTTATACTATCTTCAAAATTATTTGATTCTAAAAAGCAATATATAGCTTGAGGTACAGATTTAATAGCACTTACTTCAAAAGTATAATTATTTCTTAAATCTTCTAAATCATAATCAAGACTAAAATAATTATCTTCTATATATTTTTTTAAATCTTCCTTACTAGTTTTATTTTTTAATAAATAGATAGAAACTGCCACTGCTTCAGCACACTTTACACAGTCTTCATTATTATGTGAGGTAATAGTTAATTTTCTACTTTCTTCCTTTATCTTATTTATATCATTATATAAATAACCTATAGGTGAGATTCTCATTGCACACCCATTACCTATGGATGTACAGTCCCCTTCACCCTTTAACCATTTCAAAAATCCACTACCAAATCTATTTCTACCTTCTTCTATTTCTCTATTACCATATTCTCTTAATGTATCACTATAATCCTTATTATTTAATATAGCATCTGCTACTGCTATAGTTAATACTGAGTCATCTGTAACAATACATTTATCAGTAAATAACTCAGTATTACTATCCATTACTTTAATTCTATCTACGTATTTTCTTTTTCCATCATTAGTATATTCTAATTCTTCATATATTGAACCAACAACATCACCTATAATAGCACCTATCATATTTACCTCCTATATAGATTATTACCTTTAATATAATTATATACTTTACTACCAAGATATTCTTTATTATTATCTACATCATTTCTAATTGTAGTAGAAGAAATATCTATATTATTAAACTTAACTATTTTAAATTTATTTTCATTATATCTATATTTATTTATATAGTACTTTATATCTATATTATTTCTACCTAATACTATAACATTATATTTTAATAATTCTTCTATATTTTTCCATTTATTAAAATCTATTATGTTATCCGCACCAATAATTAAATATATATCTTCTATATTATATATTTTACTATAATAATCTAATACTTGATAAGTATATTCTAAATTATTATTACTAGTATCTATAATTATATTATCATTTTCATAATATTTTAACATTTCTATTCTATATTTTATATCTATTAAATCATTCTTATTCCAATAATTCATTGTTGGAACTACATATACTTTATTTAAATAATTATCTAATAAATATTTTATATTATTTATGTGTCCAATATGTACTGGATTAAAAGAACCTACGTAAACTCCTATTTTCATTATTATCTCCTATAAGTTGGAGTATTAAATTTATGACTACTATTATTGTGTAATCTCATTATTTTAGTCATAGCTTCATTATCTACTGCTTCATCATTTATTACTTTAGCTATGTCTTTATAAGTTACACCTAATTTTTCTTCATCACTCATTCCTGATAAACCATCATCTGGTGTTTTATGTATTACACTATCAGGTACTCCTATATATTCTCCTACTTTTATTACTTCTTCTACTGTTAAATCTGCTAATACTTGTATATCAGCTACATTATCTCCACCCTTAGTAAAATATCCTACATATAATTCACACTTATTACTAGTACCTGGTACAATATATGTATTGTTAGTTAAACTAGTTAAAAGGGCTGCATTATAATATAATGTAAGCATTCTAAGTCTTGGTTTAATATTAATATTAGAATTTTTATAATCTTCTTCTGTAGCATCAGGATATAAATTTACATACTGTCTAATATATTCTTCATAAGTATTAGTTAAATCTACTTCTTTCATACTAAATCCAAATTTTTCTGCTACTAAATATGCATTTTTCTTATCTTCTTCTTTAGAATGACAAGGCATCCATATACCAACTACATTTTCTGGTCCTAATGCTTTAGTAAATAACCCTGCTACTACACCTGAATCTTTACCTCCAGATATACCTATAACAGCACCTTTTAAGTTATATGCTTTATAATAATTTCTTATATATTCTATTATTTCTTCTGTTACTTTTTCTACTTTCATATTTATTCTCCTTTTACTTTTTTATTTTAATTTTTTCTTTAGTATTATTTATTAAATCATATTTAAAATCTACATATTCTTTAGTACCATCTACATAATATTCATGTGGTAATATAGCTCTTCTAACCTCAGGATATAATAAATTCATTTGTTCATTACAATATATTTGTTTTTCCCTAATATCAGGGTCATTATATACTAATTTTCCATTTTTAAATATTGTTCTTTGTAATTCAACTAATTTTATATTATCCAATCTTTTATTTTTTAACTTATCAGTAGGACATACAATAACTAAATCATCCAAATTAATCTTTTTATTATATAAAGTCATTACATCTGCTATAGCATATCCTGTAGTTGCATCAATTGCTCTATATAATTTTTTATAACCTGGATTTACTATTTTAATAGTATCATTACTTAATTTTATCTTAGGTATATACTTTTTATTATATTTAAGTGCTACTTCTTTATAAACGCATCCCATTCTTCCTGCTGGTTTAGATATATTGTCTCCTACTCCTAAACTATCAAATTTAGCACCTTGATTAATTAATGTTTCAATTGTTTCTGCTGTTAAACCATTACTTAAAACTATTTTAGCATCAGGAAATCCTGCATCATCTAACATACGTCTTGCTTCTTTAGATAAATAAGCTAAATCTCCACTATCTATCCTAATACCTATATTAGCTTTAATATTTTTTTTATCTAGCATTTTAAATGTTTCAATAGCATTAGGTACACCACTTCTTAAAGTATCATATGTATCTACTAATAATGTAGCATTATCAGGATTATTAAGTGCAAAACGTTTAAATGCTTCTAACTCTGTATCAAAAGATTCTATATAACTATGCGCCATAGTACCTAAAGCTTTCATATTCATCATATCTGCTGCTATTACATTACTTGTACCCTTACATCCAGCCATAACACCATATATAGAAGCATCTATTGCTGCATCTAATCCATCTGCTCTTCTAGCACCAAACTCCATAACTGGAATATTACCAGCTGCTTCAACTATTCTTCTAGCTCCTGTAGCATGCTCCATAGCACCATTTACTATACTAAGTATTGCTGTTTCTAATATTTGTGCTTCAATTATTGGAGCATTAATAGTTATTATTGGTTCATTAGGAAATACAGGAGTACCATCAGGGATAGCATATATAGTACCTGTAAATTTAAAATTTTCTAAGTATTTAATAAATCTATCTGAATAACCTTGTCTTCTAAAATAATCTAATTCTCTTTTATTAAACTTAATATTTTGTACATATTCAATTACTTTATCAATACCTGCCATAATAGCATATCCACCACCATTAGGTACTTTTCTAAAGAATACATCAAATACAGCTTCATATATATCTATTCCATCATTTAAATAACTTTCTGCCATATTATATTCATAAGCATCTGTCATTAATGTATAATTTTCATTTAATCTTTTATATCCATTATATATTTTCATATTATCTCTCCTTAATTTTATATACTTTTTGTATATCAGCTCCAGCTTGTTTCATAAAATCAAATGCCATATTATTCCAATTATCTCTATTATGGAATGGAGCATCATATGTTTCTACAGCATTCTTAGGAACTATTACTTTTACATCTCTATCCATTTGATCAAAATAATTTATAAGTGGAATTACTAAATTCATAACACATATATCAGTACAACATCCTGTAACTATTACTTCTCTTAAATTTTTCATCATATCTATATCATTAATAAAGTTAGGAGCAAACATTGTACTTGTACTATTCTTTGGATAAACTAAGTTATCTTTTTCATATACTTGTAATTCATTAATTAAATCAGCTTCTTCAGTACCTATAACACAATGGGGTGGAAACTTTTTAAATTCTAAGCAATCTTTTTCATGATTATCTTTGATAAATGCTACTAATTCATTTTCATTTATAAAGTCATTTACTAACTTCACTATTTCTGGAGTTATATTGTTTATTGTAGGGTCTGCCATAGGTCCTACATTAACAAATCCTTTAACCATATCAACAACAATTAATAATTTTTTATATTCTTCTAATATTTTCATAATATCCTCTTCTTTCTTTTTAATATTTTGTTAATAAGTAATTTTAAAAAAATTTACGACATTCTTCCGTATATATAATATTGTATTTTCATATTATCACTCTCTTTTTATCATTTTGTTAATAACTAAAATATTTTTAATAGCAGTTTTATCTGCTGTTATTAACATTTTATTAAAAACATATAATTTTGTCAACCCCTTTTTTATAAATTTATTAAAAAAAGATAAATCACATGATTTATCTTTTAAATATTTTATAAATTTTATTTGCTGCTGCTTTTTTATCAATTGAATCAATTGCTTCTTTAAGATTTGCAAAATCTTTTATATTATTTTCAATCATCATATCTTCTTGTTTATATGTATGTACAGTTGGAGTTACTGAACATAAATTACCATCTACAGTTATATATACAGTTCTAAAAATCGTATTATCAGTACATGAAGGACTTATATTTAAACTTCTTGATGGATAATACTCACTTTCATCTACTAATAAATATTGTAAGAAATCAATTCTTCTTCTATTTGCTTCATCAATATCTTCTTGTGTTAATTTTTCTGCTCTACCTACTGTATATATTTTTTTATATTTAATGTCACTATCTTTAATTTTTAAATATCCCTTTTCATCTAAAAGCGCTACATTGTTATTAACTTGTTGAATTAAATTCTTTTCTTCATATTGCATAAATCTAAATGAATCTAACGAACCCCAAACATATAAATGTTCAACAACTTTAGATAATTTAGCTAATGTTTCAACTATTTCATCATTTTCTACAGTACAATTAGTATTAATATTTAATATACCTACTTCAATATTATTTTTTACTATATTTTCATATACTCTTTTAATTTGTTCTGATGCTAAAAAAGTTTCTCCACCAACTAATGATAATATCCAAATACTTTTTATATCCCTGAATGCAGCATCTATTGTATCCAAAGACATATATTTATCTTCTTTTTCACCTCTATAACAATGCTTACATTCTAAATTACAATCTCTTGTTATTTCTAACTTTAATTCTTCAACTATTTCTAATCCCATAATAATTCCCCTTCTTTTTTTGAGACTATAGTATATCAAATTTTTTTTTAAAAGTAAATACTATGGTTCTATTCTACTTGGTCCTCTAAATAAGAACATAGTTTCTTTTAAAGAACCTGTTTCTAGCAGTAACATAGTTAATCTATCTACTCCTAATGCAAATCCTCCATGTGGTGGACATCCATATTTAAAGAATTCAGTATAGAATTTTACATCTTCATTTAATCCTTTTTCCTTAGCTTGTTCACATAATAATTCATATCTATGTTCACGTAGTGCTAAAGTAGTTGTTTCGCAACCTTTCCATATAAGGTCAGCACCTTGTGGAATCCCATTTTCTCTCTTATGATAGAATGCTCTTTTTTTAGCACTAAAATCTGTAATAAATACAAATTCATGTCCATATGTTTCTTTAATATATTGACTAGCTAATTTTTCTGATTCACTATTCATATCTCCAACATCTTCATAATCCATTTTAAAATTATACTTTTCTTCTAATATTTTATATAATTCTTCTAATTTAATTCTAGGAAATGGTTTTGTTGGAACAACTATGTCTATACCAAAAATATTTTTTATCTCTTCACCATATTTTTCTTTTACATTACTAATACCTGTAATTAATAAATCTTCTTCAAAATCCATTAATTCTTCTAAATTATCTATATAACTCATTTCAATATCAAATGATGTAAACTCAGTTGCATGTCTATATGAATTAGAGTTTTCTGCTCTAAATGCTGGAGCAATTTCAAATACTTTTTCAAAACCACTACACATAGCCATTTGCTTATAAAATTGTGGAGATTGTGCTAAATAAGCCTTCCTATCAAAGTATTTTACTTCAAATACTTCTGCACCACTTTCACTAGCAGTACTAATAAATTTAGGAGTATGTATCTCTATAAAATTCTTTTTTAATACAAATTCTCTCATACTATTAATTAAACAAGTTTGTACTTTAAACATTAATAAATTCTTTTCATTACGTAGATCTAAGAATCTATAATTTAATCTTGTATCTAATAGTGTGGACTTACTATCTTTATAATTAATAGGTAATTCTTCTAAACATTTACTAGTTACTTCAATACTACTTGGTATTAATTCCATACCATTTAATTTAACTTTCTCATTAGATAATAATTTACCTGTTACTTTTATAGTACTTTCTATAGTTAATTCATCTACTATACTATTTAATTCTTTATTCTCTTCATTCTTTTCTATTGTAATTTGTACTTTACTTGTACTATCTCTTAATATAATAAATTGTACATATTGTAAATTACGTATATTATCTACAAATCCTTCTATAGTAATATTATTATCTAAATATTCATTTAAATTTTTAAAATATATTTTTTTCATAAGTACCTCCTCTATATAAATAAAAAAACAGTTATATTATCCACAAAGGGACGAATAACTGTTGAAATCCGCGGTACCACCCAATTTATTATATAATTATATAATCACTCTCTTAATATAACGGTTAAACCCGATTTATCCTACTTTATTCAGATAAATAGCTCCTAGATGTCTTTCATATATTATTTATATTATCTTACACCAAATGATAACTCTCTATAATAAATATATATATTACTTCTTCTATTCATCGCCGATACGTAGATTATAGCACTAACTATTAAATATTTCAAATAGATAAGTGTGCATAACTTTTTTTATAATGAGATTAATGTGTATAACTTTATTATTTTATTAATTTTTTAACATTTGAACTTGATAATATTGTATCAGTTAAATTTTCAGCCTTTTCGACAGCTCTAATTAATTGTTCATATACATTACCAAACTCTTCTATATCTAAAAATTTTATTTGCGCTAAATTAAAACTAAAATTAATTATTTTTGAAGTACCATTTATAAAGCATTCACACTCTATAATTTCTTGACCTTCATCACTAAAACCATCTAAATAATAATATGAATGTTTCAAATATAAATTTGAATCAGAAGAAATCATAGTATAATATCCCTCTTTAGTTCTTTCATATTTTAAAACTGTTTTATTATCATTTGATTTCATTATCATAGTACAATAATTTTTATCAATGTCACTAGCACCATTATATATTAAATTTTTAACAACTATTTTATTTTCTCTCATTAAATCATGTACCTTTAGTACATCAATATTTTCATTTGATAAAAAATTAACTGCATTATCAAATCTTTCTATATTATTTAAAAATTCTCTTCCTAGACCAAAAGTATTCCACTTTTCTCTATTTTTAATATAGTTATCATATTGTCCTAAACGCATAATCCATTCATCAGATGATATATCAGGATTTGCTAATGCAATAATATTTTCATTAACTGATTCAATTAAACCTTCATATTTCACCCATTCACCTAAAGATATTTCATCTTTACATATAGAATAATCTTTTATTAAAAAAATAAATGCTATTAAATCTTCCTTAGTATGTAAAAGAATTTTATCTTTTTTGCTATTGATATCTCCACTTTTAAAATATTTTTTAAAAAGTTCAATTATACTTGGTAGTTCTTTTCCATAAATATATGCTTTACCTTTACCAGTATAATAAATATAAAAATCATTAATAGAATATATATCTCTATTAATATTTTCTTTAGAAAATACAAAATTATATCCATCTACTTTACTATCTACTTTACTTAAATTTGTAGCTTTTACTACTTCCCTAAATTCAATTTCAGTCATAATACCACTCCTATTAACTAAGTATTATAACATACATAAAGTAATAAAATACAAAAAAAACGAACTATTTAGTTCGTTTACAATTCAAATTTGGTGGAGGATAAGGGATTCGAACCCTTGACCCCTTGCGTGCAAGGCAAGTGCTCTAGCCAGCTGAGCTAATCCCCCAAATCTGGGTAACAATTTCTCATTACCACTAGATTATATCTAATATATTTTGTTTTGTCAATACTATTTTTTACTTTTTCTTTATTTTTGTATTACCAAATGGTTTATACATATTTTCTATATATTCTAATGAACTATCTAATATATCAGGTTTAATTTTATATATACCAAAAATATATAGTGCTAAAACATTATTTATATTATTTGGTTTTACATTTAGATATATATCTATAGCAACCATGAAAGATATTACTTCACTTATTACTCTTTTAGAATATCCATTACATAATACTTTATATATATCTTCTAATCTATAATTATTATATATATCATTATAATTACTATATACAAAATCATACATATCACCAGGAAGTTTAGTAGATTTTAAGTTTTTAATCAAGTTCATTTGATTACCTATATTTTTTATTAACTCTACATATTTATTAATATTATTTACTCTAGTTAATCCTATATCTTCAATATTCTCTAAATAATCTACCATATACATTTCATATAATATAGGAGCTAATTCATTATACGTTTGTAAACCAATATTATATCCTCTAATATTCATATCTACATGTTTTATTTCATGTACTAGTGCTAAAGAATCTTCTATATAATTTCTACCATTGATTAATATATAATATTCATCTTGATTAATATAATATGTTCTACCCATAAATCTATTATGTATATTATCCATAAAATGAATACAGTTATCATTTTTTACTATTCTTTTAAATGTTGAAAAAGAATCTTTGTCAACCTGTTTATAAAAAGATTTACAATATTTTACAATATCCTCTGGCTCCTTTTTTTCTCTAGCTTCTAAAGTAGAAGTATATTTTATATCATTTAACTTATCATATGCATATGATATTAAATTAAAGAAAGGGCTGTAAAAATATGACAAGTCAAAATCTTTTAATTTTTCAAAGAACTCTTCTCTTTCAATAAACTTACCTTTGGATGATGTAATATCATTCAAATCAGTTAACATACAACTATATACTAATTGTTTTTTTATTGTATTATCATCAATATATAATTTAGTATTCTTAAGTTTATTTTCTATATCATCTACTGACCAATTTAACTTCATACATCCTCCAGTCGAAGATATTCTATCACTATTTAGTAAAAAAAGCTAATTTATCTTATTTGTGGACATACTCCTATATCAGGTTGATAAAAACAATGTGTTTTATATTTACCAACTAAACTTTGATCATACCATTTACTTCTACAATTTCCTCTTGTAGCATAAAACCATAATGCATTAGTGGCAGGATAATAATATTCACCTTTTAGTACTCTATCAGCTAATTGTCTTTCTTTTGATGTAGGTGCTCCAGTAAATAAAGAACTCTTTGTACCACTAAATCCACCAGGAGATTGATATACTGCTTTAGTAAGTGTATTTATCTTACTAAAAGTAAGACAATCTGCTAAAACTCTATTAACAACTACATTACCTACCATAAGCATACCTAGACCACCTTCACCTAATGCTTCAGCTCTCATTAGTCTAGCTAATATATCTCTTTCTTTATCTGTATGTTTTATAATCATTAAATCACCATTATATTATATGATTTTATCTTGTATTATTTAATTATTTATGTTATAATTTATCTTGTCAAGCCGATATAGGGGTATAGTTCAATGGTAGAATAACGGTCTCCAAAACCGCTGATGTGGGTTCAACTCCTGCTACCCCTGCCAGTAGTACTTA
>CADBNE010000001.1 GCA_902795975.1 uncultured Erysipelotrichaceae bacterium | reverse complement strand
GTTCGACAAACAAAAAAATCATCTCAATATGAGATGATATCTATCGTAAATGTTCGAAAAGTTCGAACAGAAACGTCACTGGAGCAAATGACCAGAATCGAACTGGCATCCTAGCCTTGGCAAGGCCATGTACTAACCATTGTACTACATCTGCAACTGATAATATAATTATATCATAAAAATGTTAAATGTATACACTAAATTGAAAAAAATTAAAAAAATTTCAAATATATAGTAAATTTACTGGTATAATTATAATGTGGTGATAGTATGAATAATAACTATAACAACGATAATAGGTATAACTATAATAATCAAAATAATAGTAGTTTAAATAGATATTATGATCAAAATAAGTATAATGATGAAAAAAATATTAAACTTAGAAATCAATTAAATAAAGAACATAAAATATTTTCTAAAATACTTCCTTTATTTTATTTAACTTGTATAATTTTTTTAGTTATTACATTAGTATATAAATTTAATAAAAAGACTACTTTTTATTTATCATATAAAGATGTTGCTATGATAGTTAATTCAGATTATAGAATAGGCTTATATGGTAATACAGAAGAAAAAACTAATGATAAATTTACATTTACAAGTACTAATCCAGATATTATTACTGTAAATGAAGATGGAGTAATACATTCTGTTTCAGAAGGTGAAGCAAGTGTTATAGTAAAAGCTAAAGTTGGTGGACAAGAAAAAACTATGAATGTAATTGTTCAAGGTGAAGCAGTATATTCAGTAGAATTTGAAAATGATAATGTAACTTTAGATATAAACGAAAATATAAAAGCTAATCCAATAGTAAATAATAATGTTAATTTTAAATCAAAATTTAATTGGTCTTCAGAAAATCCTAAAATAGCAAGTGTAGCATCAGATGGAACTATTACTGCTAATGGAGCAGGTACTACATATATCAAAGTATCAGTATTAGGTACAAAAATAAGTACAAAAATGAAAGTTACTGTAAATGATAAAGTTGATGATACAGTTAATAATTCGAATGCTGAAATAAATGATGATGGAGATGGATTTGAAGAAGCATTCAATAGTTATATAGGTGTTCAAAATATATCTATTAAATCTTCAAAAAAAGTTTTATTAGTTGGTGATGAGTTAAAATTAGAAGCAGATATTGCTCCTAATGATGCATCTAATAAAGAAGTAATTTGGGGAACAAGTGATGAAACTATAGCAACTATAGATAAGAAAGGTAATATTAAAGCTTTAAAGGCTGGACATGTTGATGTTACTGTTAAAACTATAGATGGTAATAAAACATCATTTGTTACTTTAGAAATAAAAAATAAAGAAAGTGATACAAAGATATCATTAAATAAAAATAATATCACATTAAAAGTAGGACAAAGTGATAGTATAGTAGCAAAAGTAAATAATAATAAAAAAGTAGTGTGGTCAAGTAGTGATACTTCTATTGTAGTTGTTGATGCTAATGGAAAAATATATGCAAAGAAAAATGGTGCAGCAACAATATTGTGTACTACAGAAGATAAAAAAGCTACAGCAAGTGTTAGTATTAAAGTAGAAAGTAATACACCACCTAAAAAAGAAATAAAAATGACAAGTATTATACTTAATAAAAGTAGTATTCAACTTAATCAAGGTAATTCTTATAAAATAGGTGTATCTATAAAGCCTGTGGATACTACAAATAAATCTTTAAATTTTAAATCTTCAAATGAAAAAGTTGCTACTATAGATAGTGAAGGTAGAATAAAAGGAGTAGGATTAGGTACTGCTACTATAAAAGTATCAGCAAAAGATGGTAGTGGAAAATTTGCAACACTAAATGTTGTTATTACTCCAAGAACTAGTTTAATTAATATTAGCAAGAAAAAATATACATCTTACATAAAAAATATAGAAAATTATATAGATTATAATCAATCAAAACATATACAAAATTTTGCTATACAAAATATAGGAAAATCTAATGAAATAATATTTTTATCTGGGGTAGAAAATGGTTCTATAAAAGCCAATAAAATAAGTAAATCTCAAAAGGATTCTTTAGCTCAAACTTTAGTTATTAGAATACCTAAAAATGAATTAAGAAAAAATACTAATAAAAGAAAAATTATGTGGTTGAAAAACTCAGGACATGGTCAATCTTTTGATATTGAAAATAAAGGAACAATATGGATAAATGCATTTGGAACTAATCCAGTATATTCATCAGGTACATGGTGGGGAAAATATAATGGAGTTATGAGAATTAATTTTAAAGCTAATTCTGTAAAATCAAATTTTTCACCACTAGAAACATTTAAAATAAAAGATTCATCTGGAAATATATATCCTTCTCCAGAGGTAAGTGTTGATGAAGATAATAATCTTTTAGCACTTCGTTCAGGAGTAAAAGTATTTGTATACAGATTGAGTGAAGCTAAAAAGGGTAAATTAAGCTATTTATATTCTTTTAAAATTCCATCTCTTGATACTTATAAACAAGGACAAGATATATATGGTGGATTCTATTATATGTTATATGGTAAAAAAGGTGGGAAAATGACTGTTGTAGCTTATAATATGTTAGGTGAGGTAGCATTTACTAAAGAATTTTATATTAAAAATGCATCACAAGCACAAAGTCAGAATGAAGAAGCTGAGGGTTTAAAAATATATAATAATAAAATATATATAGGACATACACATAAATTAAGAAAAGGAAATATATTCGATATAGGGGTATTTAAATGATAAATAATATAAAAATTTATAAACAAAGTAGTGTTAAAATGGATAATATTTATATAGATCCATATGGTATAGATGAAGTATTAAATGATGCTAAATATATATTTATAACTCATAGTCATTATGATCATTATAGTACTGAAGATATAGATAAAATTATAAATGATAATACTATATTTATAATGCCTTTAAGTATGAAAGATGATTATAAATATAGTAATAAAGTATTATTTGTTGAACCAGGTAATACTTATAAGATTGATGATATACAATTTAGTACTATAGCAATGTATAATATAAATAAACAATTTCATAAAAAAGAATATAATTGGTGTGGATATAATATTAAGTATAATAACGAATTGTATTATTTTGTTGGTGATAGTGATGATACAGAAGAAATTCGAAGTGTAGAATGTAATTATATATTTATACCAATAGGCGGAACATATACTATGGATTTAGATGAAGCTATAAATGCTTTATCATATATTAAATATGACTATGTAATACCATATCATTATGGTTCTATAGTAGGAGATATATCATTAGGTAATAAATTAAAAGAAGTTATTGGTGATAGATGTATTGTTAAAATTAAGTAGTAAGTCTCTTTATTAATCTTTGAAAAAATGGTATAATTAAATAATATGGGAGGATTAATATGGAAATAACAGAGATAATCAATCTATATGATAAATTAAATGAAGAAGTAAAAGAATTATGGAGGTCACTTTGACCCTGAATTAAAAGAAAAAAGAATAAAAGAATTAGAAGAAATAATGAATAGTCCAGAATTTTGGAGTCAAGATAATAATACAGATGTAATTAATGAATTAAATGGATTAAAAGAAAATTATAATAAAATAAAAAAATTATATGATGATATTTCAAATAATTTAGAAATAGCTAATATGTTAAAAATAGAATACGACGAAGATTTACATAACACATTAGTAAATGATTATGATTCTTTAAAAAAGAGATTAGAAGATTGTAAGTTAATTCTATTATTAAGTGGACCATATGATTCATCAGATTGTATATTAGAAATTCATCCTGGAGCAGGAGGAACAGAATCTTGTGATTGGGCAAATATGCTTTATAGAATGTATACAAGATATTGTGAAAGACACAATTATAAGATTGAAGTAATTGATTATCAATCAGGAGATGAAGCAGGAATAAAGAGTGTATCTATAATAGTTCATGGAAGAAATAGTTATGGATATTTAAAAAATGAAAAAGGTGTACATAGATTAATTAGAATATCACCATTTGATTCTAATAATAGAAGACATACATCTTTTGCATCTGTAGATGTAACTCCAATTTATAATGATGATAATATAGATATTGAAATTAAAGATAGTGATATTAGAGTAGATGTCTATAGATCTAGTGGTAAAGGTGGACAAGGAGTTAATACAACAGATAGTGCTGTTAGAATAACTCATATTCCAAGCAAAATTGTTGTTACATGTCAAAATGAAAGAAGTCAAATACGTAATAAAGAAATAGCGCTTAATGTATTAAAAAATAAATTATATCAACTAGAAATTGAACGAAGAGAAAAAGAATTATCAGAATTCAAAGGGGAAAATAGTGATATAAATTTTGGCTCACAAATTAGAACTTATACTATGCATCCTTATTCTTTAGTAAAAGACCATAGAACAAATTATGAAACAGGTAATGTTACTAAAGTACTTGACGGAGAGATTGATGATTTTATAAATGAAAATTTAAAAAAAGGGGTCAGTTAATATGGATACAAAAAGTATTTTAAAAAAAATAAAAGAAGAACATAAAATTTCACGCTTTATTCAATTTTTAATAGGTTTAATGATTGTATCATTATCATACAATATATTTAATAGACGTTTTAATTTAACTTATGGAATTGGTGGAGTTGGATTAATGTTAAATAAATTAATTAATGTTGATCCATCAGTAGTAATGTTATCTTTTGGTATGGTATTACTTGCTATAAGTAACTTAGTTTTAGATAAAGAAACTACTAAAAATTCTATTTTAGGTTCTATTTTATTTCCAGTATTTGTTAAGCTTACAGAACCAGTTTGTTCATTAGACTTAGGTAATGTTGAAACTATTATGTTAGTTTTATGTGGTTCTATTATGACAGGATTAGGACATGGTTTAATCTTTAAAGCTGGTTATTCTACTGGTGGAACTGATATTTTAAATCAAATAGTTAGTAAGTATGGAAAGATGTCAGTCGGAAAAGCAATGTATTTTACAGATTTTGTAATTATTGTTATAGGTTTCTTTGTATTTGATTTTCATACATTTATATATTCTGTATTAAGTTTATATATTATAAGCTTAATGACAGATAAGGTAATATTAGGAATATCACAATCAAAGGCATTTTATATTATTACTGAACATGAAACAGATGTTAAAAGGTTTATTACACAAAACCTATCACATGGTGTAACTGTATTAGAAGCTAGAGGTGGATACACAGGTGATATGCAAAAAGTAATTATGTGTATTGTACCTACAAAAGAATATTATAAGTTTAAAGAGGGTATTAAATTGATAGATAAAGATGCTTTCTTTATTGTAACAGATGCTTATGAAGTATCTGGAGGAGTGTAAGGAGGAAGTATGGATTTAATTACAATAAAAAATGTAAGTAAAACTTACAATACAGGGGTAACAGCTATACATGATATGTCTTTAACATTTCAAAAAGGAGAATTTGTATTTATTACAGGTTCTACAGGTTGTGGAAAATCTACTTTAATTAAGATGTTATATAGAGAAGAAAAACCAACTAGTGGTCATATTTATATAGGAGGATTAGATGTTACTAAATTATCTAATCGTAAAGTATATAAAATACGTAGAAAAATTGGAGTAGTATTTCAAGACTTTAGATTATTACCTAAGTCTACTGTATATGAAAATGTAGCATTTGCTCTTGAAATATTTGGACTCCCTTCATCAGAAATACATACTAAGGTAGTTAAAGTATTGGATTTAGTTGGATTAAAAAATAAAGCAAAACAATATCCAAATCAACTATCAGGTGGAGAACAACAAAGAGTTGCTATAGCACGTGCTATAGTAAATGGACCAAAAATACTTATTTGTGATGAACCTACTGGAAATCTTGATCCTAAGACAAGTATTGAAATTATGTCAGTACTTGAAGCAATTAATAAATTAGGTACAACTGTATTAGTTGTAACACATGATACTGAGATAGTTAACAAATTGAAGAAAAGGGTAATAGAGTTAGAAAAAGGTAGAATATTAAAGGATTATAAGGAAGGTGAATACGAGTATGAGGCTATTTAGAAAGTTAATTAGAAATATAAGAGATGCTTTCAAAAGTGTATTTAGAAATCTTTCATTATCTATGGCTTCTATATTATGTATTACTATTACTTTAATTGTAGTTTCTATAGCAATGATAGCTAGTGTAAATGTTAATAATTTTACTAAAAAAATAGAAAATGATGTAACTATTGTAGTATTTTTAGATAGAGATATTTCTTTAGAAAGATTTAAAGCTATAGAAAAAGAAATAAGACAAATAGATAATGTTGGTACTAAAGAAAAAGATGTAGTAGGAAAAGATAAAATTACTATTAAAAATGATTTGATGAAATCATCATCTACATATTCATCAGTTTTAGCTAAATATAAAACAAGAGAAGAATTACCTTTACAAGATGCATATGATGTTAAAGTAGCTGATATTAAAAAAATAGAGAATACAGCTAAAGCATTAGAAAAAATAGAAGGTGTTTCAGCTGTAAAATATGGAGAAGGAATGGTTAATAGATTAGCTAAAATCTTTGATATAGTAAGAAGTGCTACATATTTAACTGTAGTAGCACTTGTACTTGTTACAGCATTCTTAATATCTAATACAATAAAAATAACTATATTCTCAAGAAAAAGAGAAATAGATATAATGCGTTTAGTAGGAGCTTCTAATATAAATATTAAAATATCATTTATTTTAGAAGGTTTATTATTAGGACTAGTTGGTTCTATAATACCTATATTAGTAGTAACATATGGATATAGTACTCTATATAATTATTTTGATGGAGAATTATTTGGTCATATGATTACTCTTGTAAAACCAAATCCATTTATATTTAAAATATCATTTTGGTTAATGATAATAGGTATTGTAGTTGGTATGCTAGGTTCTTATAGAGCTGTAAAAAAACATTTGAAAATATAATAAAAATGATGATTATTCATCATTTTTTTGTTTCCTATTTTTATTATTTACAATTATAATAATAATATTTATTTAAAGTAATAATATTAAGTATGATTAGACATAATAAAAATGTAGGTATATTTTTAATAGTAATTATTATTATAAATGTAATTTTAGCTTTTATTATATTAAATAAAAAGTTAGAACCTGTTGTTATGGAAATAGCTCAAGATGAGTGTAAAAACATTGTTACATTAATAAGTAATGATGTAGTACAAAGTGAATTAAAAAATAATAATATAAATAATTTATTTATTAATAATACTGATATAGATACGATTGTTATTAATAGATTACAAACTAATATAGTTAACAAAATAATATATAATTTAGAATGTATAGAGAAAGGCAATATACATTCATTAGATTTATATAATAAAAATTTATTATCTAATAAAGAAAAAATAGATAGAGGTATAATATTTGAAGTACCTTTAAGTATCAATTATAATAATATAATATTGTCTAATTTAAGTCCTAAAGTACCAATTAAGTTTAATATAATTGGTAATGTAGATAGTAATATTAATAGTAATATAAAAGAATATGGAATAAATAATGCTTTAATAGAAATAAGTATTGATATAAAAGTACATATGAAAGTAATATTACCTTTTTTATCAGAAAATATAGTTGTTAATGTAAATGTTCCTATAGTAAGTAAAATTCTTGATGGAAAAGTTCCGTATTATTATTCAGGAAGTAGTAATTCTAATTTGAGTATTCCTATAAAATAAAAATATGTTATAATAATAAAAGAAAAAGTTAAGAAGGAACGTGTATATGAATAAAGTAATGCTAGAAAATCAAGAATGGGAATTAATAGAAGATTATAAAGAGGGTTATGATGAACAAGCTCTAAAAGATAAATATACTGACTATTTTGAAAATTATGATTATATTGTTGGAGATTGGTCTTATGGAAAACTTAGATTAAAGGGTTTTTGTAAGAAAATAAATAAATTATGTAATAAAACAAATGATATTAAATTTAAAGATGATTATATAAGAGATTTATGTAGTTATGAATGTAAATATTTTGTTGTACAAAAAATTAAAAAATAAATAGAAAATAAAATCTATTTATTTTTTTATATTTTTGTCGATTTTTGACGTAATATATGGTAAAATAAAGAAGAATAGGGTGGTTAACCGCGTACATATTAATGTAGTAAAATAGCCAGTTAACTATTCATAAAAAGAAAAGAGGTATAATATGGGATTTATTAAATCATTCGTTGGCCCATTAGTAGGTTCAGTTAAATCTACACTTGGTGATCAATGGCTAGAGTACTTGAAACCGGATTATGATAATATGCCTAATGCAAGTACTGTTGCAGTTTATCCTGCAGTAAAAGTAAGTGGAGGACAAAATTCACATGGTAATGATAATATTATTACTAATGGAAGTAAGATTATAGTACCTCCAGGAACAGCACTTGTAACTATGGTAGATGGTGCTATCACTGGATTCATTTCAGAACCAGGTGGATATATCTATAATTCAGCAGATCCTAATGCTAAATCATTCTTCGCAGGAGAAGGAATTGGTGAAGCTTTTAAAGGTTTAGTTTCTGCTTCATGGGACAAATTTAAACATGGAAATTTAGCAGCAGCACAACATAATGCATTTTATGTTAATTTAAAACCAATTGCTGATAATAAATTTGCGCCTCCAGGAACAATTTATTGGGATGATTCATTCTTACAAACTCAAGTTGGTGCAAGAATGAGAGGTACATATACACTTCAAATCGTAGACCCAATTGCATTCATTAATTATATTCCAAATAATTATTTAATGAATGGTGAAATATTTGATTTTGCAGATTTAAATAATAAACATGGTGAGCAAATGTTTAATGAAGTAGTTGATAGTATTACTTCAGCATTATCACTATATTCAAATAATCCAGATGGAACTGGAAAGAGAATTGCAGATTTACAAAGAGATAAAAGTGGATTAGGTGAAGCTCTTTCTAAAGCTGTAGAAGAAAAATATCATTGGACATCAGGAAGAGGTATTGTAATTACAGATGTTGCAATTATTGATCTTGATTACGATGAAGCTTCTAAAGAAATTTTAGCACAAGCTAAGAAAGACGATGTAGCATTAAGAAATGAAGTAAGAAGAGGACAAGCATTCAGCAATAATATGGCAGGAATGATGGCTGCTTCAAGTGCTTCAGCAATGAATACTGCTGCAGCTAATGAAAATGGTGCCATGATGGGATTCATGGGAATGGGTATGGCTCAACAACAAGGAGCAGGTATGTTAGGTACAGTAGCTCAAATGCCACAACAACCAGTACAACCTATTACACCATCAACAGGTGGAATGATGCCTCCAGCACCATCAGCACCACAAGCTCCAGTAGCTCCAGTAGCACCACAAGCTCCAGTGGCTCCAGTAGCACCACAAGCTCCAGAGACTTCAATGGATGCTGAACCATCAATGGATGCACCAGTTAGTCCTGTAGCACCAACTGAAGTTAATCCAGCTCCAGTAGCACAATCAGGCGCTGACAAATTAATTGAAATGAAAAAATTAGTTGATGCAGGAGTTATTTCTCCAGAAGAATTCGAAGCAGCTAAGAAAAATTATTTGGGGCTATAATTTATGAATGGGAATAATCAATATAATGGTATTCCTAATGCGCAAAATAATAATAATGTAGGTAGTGTACCACCTGTACAACCAATAAATAATGTACAAGGTGGTGCTGCACCTATTGGTGTAGCAGTACAACCAGTACCTCAAGTAGTACCACAACAAAATGGACCTAAAATCATTCAAACTGATGAAGGTAATATTACAGGACAAAATCAATGTCCAAAATGTGGTTCAACTGAAATAGTACTTAATGTTAAAACTGGTAAATTAAAATGTGAATTCTGTAGAGCAGAATTTGATCCAAAAACAGTTGATAACATGGTAACTGATATATCAAAACTTGAGGGACAAATATATGGCTCAGGTGCAGCAGATATTCAGAATAATAAAGATGACGGAAAACTTATGACATTAAAATGTTCAAGTTGTGGTTCAGAAGTTGTTATTAATACAGAAGAATCTACACAAGCTAGATGTCACTGGTGTCGTAGTACATTATCTATTAACCAACAAATACCTAATGGTGCTGTTCCAGATATGGTACTTCCATTTAGAGTTCCAAAAGAAATGGCTAGGGGAAGAATTGAACAATTTGTTGGTAAAAGAAAATTTTTTGCACATCCAAAATTTAAAGCTGAATTTACTACTAATAATATAATGGGAGTATATTTTCCATATATGTTAGTAGATGTAAATGCTCATTCGCATTTAGTTGGTCAAGGTGAACACCTTGTTAGACGTTATACAGTTAAAGTTGGAGATTCAGAGGAAACTCGTTATGATGCAGATTTATATGCTGTAGAAAGAGATTTTGATATTACAATTGAAGGTTTAACTGTAGAATCTAATTTAGATAGATTAAATACAGGAGCAAAAGATAAAACAAATAATATTATTAACTCTATTATGCCATTTGATATAGAAAATTGCGTTAAATATGATTCTAACTATCTTAAAGGATATACTTCTGAAAGACGTGATACTAATGTAGATAATTTACGTGTTTTAGTAAGTAATCAGTCTAAAGATATAGCACGCTTTGCTGCTAATGATTCATTAAAATTCTATGATCGTGGTGTTAATTGGCAAAATGAACAATTAAATATAAAAGGACAACAATGGAAAGCTGCATATCTACCAGTATGGCTATATAGTTATCAAGAAGTAAAAGGTAATACTAAATTATTACATTATGTTGCAGTTAATGCTAGAACACAAGAAACAATGGGTAGTATACCAATACATATGCCTAAATTAGTTGCAGTTTCAGCAATAATTGAATTTATATGTTTACTTCTAATGATATGGGTAGATGGTGACTATTCATGGTTATTCTTATTTGGTGGACCTATTTATTTTGGTATTATGTATTCAAGATATCGTAATTCAGGTGCACGTCATAAACATGAATTAGAAACTAAAAGAACGATTACTAATCTAAAAAGTGTTGATAATTTTATTAAACATGAAACAGGATTAAGAAATGCTTCTATTAAAGGATGCAATAATACATCAATAATAGGTGGAAAACAATCTATAGTTGAACAAATAGCAAGTGCTAATGGTATAAATAATATTATAAATAAAAAATAAAAGTGAAATGTTTAAAGTGATATTATAAAAGTAGACAAGTAAAAAGTGAAGTGAACCCCAAATAGTTCACAATAAAAAAAGTAGACATTAAAAAAAATTAATGTCTATTTGATTATAATCTAGAAGTGTTATAAAATAATATCCAATCTTCTACAAGCTTTTTGTATTCTTGTAAAGATGTGATATTATTGTTGTGCAGAGT